>JAIZVZ010000109.1 GCA_021768485.1 Oxalobacteraceae bacterium
GAGCGCGCCGGCCGTCAGCCGCACGCGCCAGCTGCGCAGCGACATCAACGCCCAGATCGCCGAATCGATCGGCGGCATGAGCGTGCTGCAGGCGGCCAACGCCACCGGCCGCTTCCAGGCGCGCTTCGCGAAGACCAATCAGGAACAATATGTGGCGCGGATTGCCGAGCTGCGCGCCAATGCCTGGCTGTTGCGGCCGGCGCTAGACATGCTCAACGTGATCCTGCTGGCCTTCGTCATCTACAGCTTCGGCCAGCGCCCGCTCGGCGGTCTCGAAGTAGGCATTCTGTATGCTTTTGTCAGTTATATCGCGCGCGTGGTCGAGCCGCTGATCCAGATCACCATGCAGTTCGGGCAGATCCAGCAGTCCTCGGTGGCCGCCGCCCGCGTCAATACCCTGCTGCAGGAAGCCGAGACCGACACCGCCGGCGAACTGCGGCCGATTCCGGGGGCCGCTGGTGCAGTTGGTACGGCAAGTGCGCTCGGCCACGGCGGCAGCGCGCCGGTCTCGCTCAGCCACATCAATTTTTCCTACAACAGCGCGCAGCCGGTGCTGCAAGACCTGAGCCTGAACATTCCGGCCGGCGCCTTTTATGGCATCGTCGGCCATACCGGCAGCGGCAAGTCGACCCTGCTGTCGCTGCTGCTGCGCTTTTACACGGCGCAATCGGGGACGATTGCGATCGATGGCGTGCCGCTGGCGCAGATCGGCAATGCGGCCTTTCGCCGCGATGTCGCCCTGGTGCCGCAAGACCCGTTTCTGCTGGCCGCCAGCGCCTTCGAAAACATCGACATGGGGCGCGGCCTGAGTTTGCAGCAAGTGCAGACGGCAGCGCGGGCCGCGCATGCGCACGACTTCATCATGGCGCTCGAACATGCTTATGCGACACCGCTTGGCGAAAGCGGCTCGCGGCTCTCTACCGGCCAAAAACAATTGATTGCGATCGCCCGCGCGCTGGCCGGCCAGCCGCGCATCCTGTTTCTCGACGAAGCGACCTCGCACATCGACAGCGAAACCGAACAGGTGGTGCAGATCGCCCTCAACGATTTGCGCGGCAAGGTCACCATCGTCGCCATTGCACACCGGCTGTCGACAATCCGCGACTGCGACCGCATCGTGGTGCTCAACCATGGGCGCATGGTCGAGGCCGGCAGGCATGAGGAATTGATGGCAATTGAAGGCGGTGTGTATCAGCGCCTGTATCTGCTGCAGCAACTGGCGGAATAAGTTTCTTCTGAAGCGGCCAGCCCGGCGCCATGGGCGCGACAGGCAAACGGCGCGCAGTGCGTCCTCAATGCCTTCTCACTGTTTTCTGCGGCTGACAATAAATGCGCGCAGCCTTGCTGTCACGAAGCGCGCAATGGCAAAAAAAATTGCAAAGGGTGCAAGGCCAGAGAAAGCCGAGACTGCCAGTGCATTGGGAACCGCCTCGAGCGGATGAGCTGAGGAAGCGGCAACAATGACCGTAAATAAAAGAATCCAAACGGCAAACCAGACGGCGACGCCGAATTTATAGCCGCGGCTGGCGCGCTCAAACATTCCGGTCACGGCGCCACCGAGCAGTCCCACAAAGAAAGGCGTAAGCGCAAAGCCGGCGATCTCGCCCCCGGCGGCCCAGGCCGATGGAATGCAACAAAACAAAACCAGAAGCGCTTGCGCGCGTGGCCCGACAATGGCAAATGCAGGGCATTTTTTGGATTGCATTGCTGTCCTTTATGTTTTTATGGCGCGCTGCTGATTTGACAGTACACGTGAACACACACAAATCAGCATTACCGGCCAGTTAGCCCTGCAACAGGCTCAAGTCACAACGATATGGCTTATTAGCATTTAACTGAGGCTGCAGAAATATTTTGATGGCATTCGCAATTTTTTTCTTCAACTCTTCACTACCGTCATCCTCCATATCATTGTGATGTGCTCCTGCAATTTTTACAACGCAGCTACCATCCCGGCCTTGCTCTTCTTCTGTGGGAAGTACGCCGGCATCTGCTTCGAAATCGCTGGCGCGAATTGATAAAACGCGCGGTTCGGATCCTCGCGGCAAAATCGCCCGGCGGCTGTCAATCGTAATTACCACGCTGGCGAAGGCCGGCGATTCCCTGGCCAAGAAGGCAGAAGTATCACCGCCATTCGAATGCCCGATCAGCACTGGTCTTTGCCAGTCATAATTTCGGTAAGACTGGCTCAACATGCCTTTTACAAATTGAATGTTTCGGGCACCACGTTTCCACATTTCTTTGCGCTGGCCGTAGACGTCACCGCTACTGACAAAAGGAGGGTCTGATGGCAACTGATGTTGGACGCTCACGACCAAATAACCGATATCAGCAAGCGTATTCGCGATGAATGAATAATGAAGATGGCTAACGCCATAACCGGGGCCTAAAAATGCAACAGAGCATTGTTTAGCTGGAGTGCATTTACTTACATCTGCCGGAAAATAAAGCTGGACCGGAACGAGTCGCAACCTTTCCTTATCGTAAAGATTAAGTGATTCCTGATGCGTAACTTGCAGCTTTAAATCTTTGGCCGCACAGCCTAGCGAAAAACAGGCTAAAGCTGACAAGATAAAATGCATTTTTTTCATTAACGACTATTCCACAAAATATGTAGGGCCAATAATGCAAATGGCCTTTGATACCATGGCAAGATTTTTCCCCGCGCATTTCTTGCGTCGCTCACCACCTGCGTCATCAAGCCTATCGTCCACGCATCACGATCGACCGCCGGCACCGCGAACACGCCCGCTTCCCGCATCTTGATCGGAACAGATTCCTGGTCCATCCCCAGTCACAGATGACGTGCAACTCATGCCACGTCATCGCCGGACGACTTGAACAAATCATCGAGCGCCTGACGATTCGACTGGGCCCGCACGGCGCTGCGCCGCCCGGAGAACTCTTCTTCGATATTGTCGCGATAATAACTCCATGCCGCGCCCGAGGTGGACAGCTTGCGCCAGACCTCGAGGCCGACGCCGGAATAATCGATCGCACTGCCGTCTTCGAGCTCGACCCGCAATACCCGCTCTTTCGGCGCATAGCCGATTGCCCGCAGTTTGCCGGCATTGATGCGTTTCATTTCCATGATGGATTCCTGTTGTTGCATAAAATATCGCTGCATAAAATATCGCTGCTTGACAGCGCCGCTCAAAAGAGTGCCACTTAAAAAATTGAGCGTGCGCGACCGCTGCGCAGCCTGCAAACGCAAGCGCGCAATAGCGTGCGCCCGCCAGGCCTGGCCGATATTGTCAATATGCATCGGCAATATGCATTAACCATACGCATTGGCGCTATCCGTGGAGCATTATTTCATTACATCTTGCCCGGATAAAGTTATTAATACAATATTTTATTGCGCGTGATACATGACATGCCGGGGCTGCGCCTGCGCGCTCGCGTCCTGCGGCGTTGGGGCACGGCAGTACTGGAGCACAGCGGCACGGCTTCAGGCAAGTTGGATGGATGCTCGAAAATACCTCAACGCGCCCTTTTCCTCTTCTTGCGCGGCGTGGCCGGTGGTTCAAACAAGGCTTCGCTCCACGCCTTGCTGGCGCTTCTCGCATTTTTCGCGGCTTCGCGCTTGATGGCCGCCGTCGCCTGCGCGCGCGCCGAGCCGGCGACCCGGTTGGCGGCGCTCAGGAACATGCTCATAAAAGGATTTTTCATGACGCCTCCTTTATCGGTTGGCCAAGGGCTCTGGCAATTCATGCTGCCAGCGTTCAGGAATAGTCGGCCAGCGCCGCCCGCAGTTCGCGGTAGTCGGTCCGGTGCGCAGACAGCCAGGCGGCGATCAGCTCGCGATTGTCGCGCCAGCGCGGCGTGAAACGCCAATGAAAATAGCTGAGCCAGGGGCGCCACGCATGCCGCAGCAAACCGCCGCTGCCCAGCAGATAGCCGATGCCGCAGCGCCAGCTACGCAGCTTGAACAGCTGGCCGTCGCGATACAGATTGTTCGTGGTCTGCATGCCGATATCGAGCGCAAACACGATGCTGACATACAAAAACCAGGCCAGCCGGCGAACATAACCACCACCATTGGCGCGGTAGACGTCGAAGGCGACCGCTTTATGCTCGGCTTCCTCGACCGCATGCCAGGTCCACAGCAATTGCATCGATGGACTGGCGTCGGCCAGCCAATGCGGGCGGCGCAAGATGCCGTCGGCAAAAATGGCCGTGAAATGTTCATAAGCCATGGTCATGGCCAGATTGCTCATGACGCTCAGGTGCCTGGAAAGCCATAACTGCCAGCGCAAAAACGGTTCGATAAAAAAATGCAGTCCCTGCACTTCGAGCTGGCGGTTATACCGCACATGCATTTGCCGATGCGAGGCTTCCTGCCCGACGAAAGCCTGCACCACTGCTTGCAGGGCCGGCTCGCGCACCGCCGGCAAGGCGGCGCGCACGCTATCGATGAAAAACTGCTCGCCGAGCGGAAACGTCATCGACAAGGCATTGAAAAACTGCGTGCGAAAAGCATCGCCGCCGAGCCAGTGGCGCGGAAAACCGTGGTCAATATCGCTTTGCAGCTGCCTTACGGCCATCGCCTTCATGATGTTGCTCCAGCCCGTGGCGCCAGGACGCACGCCTGGCGCTATCCGTCAGCCGGCATTGTGCGCCAATCAAGATGAATGGACCGCCGCCGCCTTCTCAGGTTCACCCCGCCGTGCCGATATGGGGCGAATATTACTGATGTCTTATCCATATCGTGCTTATATGGTGCCCATATGGCACGCATATGTTAGCCATATTGCCTTTTTTCTAGGATAATACCGAGCCAACGGCTTTGATCGCGCCGGCATTCATGAATGCCCTGGCCACAGCCGGCGACTTTTTCATATGGCAATTTATACAACGAATTCATTTTTATTTTTTGGAAGATAGACTATGTCCCCGTTCCGTCTCAACACATTGGTACTGCGCCTGGCTGCCCTCGGTCTGACTGCCGGCTTTGCGTTAGCGCAAACAGCGGCTTTTGCCGCCCCCGCCGAACCGACCGACGCCGCCAAGCCGGCGGCGGAAGTCAAGGCAGACACAGTGCGTCCGCCGATTTTCAAGGCCTTGCAAGGCTTGCCGGAGTTGATCAAAGCGAAGAAATACAAGGAAGCATACGAAAAAGTCGATGAAGCCGATCGCACCCCGGACAAGACCCCTTATGAAAGCTTCATCATCAACCGCAATCGTGGCGCTGTCGCCGTCGGTGCCGGCGACACCGCCATCGCCGGCAAGGCGATCGAAGCCGTGATCGAGGCCAAACGCCTGCCGCCAGCCGAACAACTGAGCTATATGCTGGCCCTGGGCGGCATGTATTACAACGTCAAGGATTACCCAAACACCGTCAAATGGCTCAAACGCTATGCGGCTGAAGGCGGTACCGACCCGCAAGGCAATACCGTGCTGGCGCAAGCCTATTATCTCAACAACGACTTTGCAAATGCCTACAAGCTGTTGTCGGCCGAGCTGGCCGCGACCGAAAAAGCAGGCAAAGTACCGACCGAATTGCAATACCAGCTATTGCTCAACAGTGCGGTCAAGACCAATAACAAGCCGGCCTTCGCGCCTATCCTGGAAAAACTGGTCACCCATTATCCGACCCGCGATTACTGGAACGACTTCCTGCAAAGCCGCCGCATCAAGGCTGCGTATCCTGAATCGGCCCTGCTCGACTTTTACCGCCTGAAACTGGCCCTCGGCATCAAGCTCGAAGGCGATGAAATCATGGACATGGCCGAGCTTGCCATGCACGCCGGTTTGCCGGCCGAAGCCAAGAAAGTGCTCGACACCGGCTTCCAGTCGGGTTTGCTGGGCAAAGGCAAAGATGCGAAAGCTGAAAAGAAACTGTTCGACCAGGCGACCAAGGGCGCAGCGGACGACTTGAAGACCATGGCCACCGGCGAAGCGTCGGCGCAAAAAGCCAAGGATGGCCTGGGCCTGGTCAACCTCGGTTATGCCTTCGTCTCGAGCGGCCAGTTCGACAAGGGTATTGCACTGATGGAAGAAGGTATCCGCAAGGGCGTTGCCAAGCGTCCGACCGAAGCCAAGCTGCATCTGGGCGAAGCCTATTTCCTGGCCGGCCGCAAACCGGAAGCGCTGGCCGTGTTCCAGACGATTCAAGACAAAGACGCCACCGGCGATTTTGCGCGCTACTGGACCATGTCGCTGAATCACCCTGCCAGCAAATAAGTTATAAATCAGCTCAAAATATTAGCTGAATATTAAAAGCGGCGCACAAAGAAAGCGCCGGCGGCTATACTGTCCGGCAACGGCCTGCGATCATTGATCGCCGGCCGTTTTTTTTGGGGGCCGCAGCGCCGGCGCCGCCATGCCGGCGGATCGCTTACTGGAGGAGGGACAGCGGCCTCGACGACTCGCTATCGATGGCCGGCTGGTGCGACAGCAGATGGCGGCCTGGCGCGACAACATGCAGCGCGACTTCCACGCCGACACAGGCCAGTAGCAAAATCAAGCGTTTCATTACGGCCCCCGCACCATCGACCGGCTGGCTAGGGCCTGACATGGATTTCATGCGCCTGCTGGCGGCTGCTGATATTGGCCAGAGTACCCATTTCCCGTGTCAGGAATTCAAGCAGGTCAGTAACGCTGACGATGCCGGCCAGATTGCCGGCGACATCGACCACGGGCAGCCGCCGCACGCCTTTGGCCCGCATCAGTTCGATGGCGTCGAATGCATCGTCTTCCAGGGAAACCGTCAGTAATTGCGAGCCCATGATATCGCCCACCAGAATCACGGTCGGGTCCAGGCCCTGGGCCACCACCGATACCACGATGTCGCGGTCGGTGACGATGCCGGTCGGCTTGGGCGCGCCACTGCTATCGTCGACGACCACCACATCGCCGACGTGATGGGTGCGCATCAATTGCGCAGCAACATCAACGCTGGTCTGCGGCGCACAAAAAACGGTATAGGAAGTGCAAATTTCGGCCACGCGCATAATACCCCCGGTATCGCCACTTGAGATAGGACAAGAGTAGCAAAACACGGGCACGGCAGGCGGAGAAGCTTTGTAGGTTTGATATACATCAACCACAATATACAAAGGCCGCCTGCAGGCGGCCTTGTGCATTCATGGTCGGCGATGACGGCCGGCGCCGGTCAGGCCGCGCCGGTCAATTACCGGCCTAACCGAGCCAGGCCGCGCCCGACACGGCGCTCGACAGAATCAGGAGCGAGAACATCCACAACAGCAAAGCGCGCCAGATCAGGCCGACCGTGCTTTGCAGCGCGCGCGGCCCCGGTTCTTCACCGGGCAGGATCTCATCGTCCATGATCGAGGCATCGGCGGTCGACATGTCGGTGGTGACGACGCGCGCCGCGTTTTCCAGCGGGGTGCCGAGCCGCACGCCCATGGCGCCGCCGCCGGCAGCCAGCAGGATGCCAAGCGATTCATCGGTCCAGCGGCCGGCAAAATTGCGCCAGGCATAGATCGCATCTTCAAAATTGCCGACGACGGCAAATGCCGCCGCCGTCAGGCGCACCGGCAGCCAGTCGATCCAGTAAAAAGCCCGCGCGGCAAACTGGCCAAAGACTTCGTCTTCCATGTGCGACGGCTCATTCCAGGCCCGCGCCAGATATTCGGCCACCCGGTACATCACGGCGCAGGCCGGCCCAAGCGGCATCAAGAACCAGAAAAACACGCCGAATACATTGCGATGCGTGGTGATCAAGGCTTTTTCGACGGCAATGCGGGTAATCTCTCCCACTTCCATGCCCACCGTGTCGAGCTTGGTCCATTCGGCCAGCAAGCTGCGCGCCAGCGCTTCATCGCCAGCGCTCAGTGCGATCTGGATCGAGGTGAAATAATGGCTGTAACGGCGCAGCCCCAAGGTCAGATACACCACCACGATATTCCAGGCAAACGCAGCCAGCGGGCTGATGCGCGAAAACACCCAGTACAGCAAGGCGGTCGGCACCATCAAGGTCGCCATCATCAAAATCCAGCCAAGGCGGCCGTGGCGTGCATGACCGGCGTTAAACCAGCCTTCCATGCGCATCGCGAGTAATTTGATTTCCCTGTAAATTGCATTATCGGCACGCAGCGGCTTCATTTGCTCAATCAGCAGCGCACACAAAATTGATAAAAATGTCATTACCCCACCTTATAAATACGAAATACCACTTGTAGTATTGACACGATAACGCAGAGTGCGTCCAGACGCAAACCTCGGCATGCAATGGCGGCCTCTAAATTGCGGCGACGAAGGACGGCGGCGGCGCGGGCCGGCATGCGGCCGGCCCATTTCAAGGCCAACTCAGGGTCAACTCAGGACCAACTCAGGGCCACCCCAAGGCCAACTCAGGCCCGCAAGAAGTGAAACAGATTGCGCAGCATGCTGGCGGTCGCGCCCCAGATAAAATAATTCTGATAAGGCATCGCATAAAACGTCCGCGCCCCGCCCTGGGCGCTGATGAAGGCGCTGCGCTTTTGGTGATGGGCGCCGTTCATCAAAAATTCGAGCGGCACTTCAAAGATCTCGGCCACTTCAAACGGATCGGCACTCATCTCGAACGGGCTGCGCACCAGCCCGACCACCGGCGTGATGCGGTAACCGCTGGCGATCACATAATCGGGCATGGTGCCGATGACATCGATATGCGAACGGTCGAGGCCGATTTCTTCCTCGGTCTCACGCAATGCGGTAACGATGTGCGAAGCGTCGTAAGTCTCGGCGCGGCCGCCCGGAAAACTGATCTGGCCGGCGTGATCATTCAGGTGGGCGGTGCGGCGCGTAAACAAGACCGCCATGCCGTGTTCGCGGGCAACCAGCGCAATGAGGACCGAGGCCGGCGTCAGCTTGGCATCGCTGCCGAGTTTGCTTTCAAACACTTCGGGCTGCCACAGCGGCGGATTGGCAAAACGCGCGCGCAGGCTGTCCGCTTGCAAACGTGAAGGTTCGACTGCGGCTTCGCCGGCAATCGATGCAACTGGCATTTGCTGTGGATCGAATGACAATTTACTCATGCTTGAAGGCTATCACGAAATAGAAAAGGGGCGCCAGAAGGCGCCCCTTTTTTTTGCATCGAAGCAACGCTCGATTATTGAGCAGCTTGCTTGGTGACGCGACGATTCGGCAGTTTTTCTTTGATACGCGCCGACTTGCCCGAACGCTCACGCAGATAGTACAGCTTGGCACGACGGACATCACCGCGGCGTTTGACTTCGATCGAAGCGATCAAAGGCGAATACAGTTGGAATGTACGCTCGACGCCTTCACCGGAGGAAATCTTACGAACGATGAAGTTCGAGTTCAAACCACGGTTACGACGCGAAATGACGACGCCTTCGTATGCCTGGGCGCGCTTGCGTGTGCCTTCGACGACGTTGACGTTGACGACGACGGTGTCGCCCGGTGCGAACTCAGGAATTGCCTTGCCCAGACGAGCAATTTCTTCCTGTTCTAATTGCTGGATCAAATCCATTTTTATCACTCCAAAAACCATCGTGCCGGCGCTTTCAACATCATATTGCCCGGTAGAGGATGGGGTTAAACACGCGGTACCCTCATGGGTCCGCTCGGCACTGCGGCACGCCCTTTAAAAACCGATTACTGCAGCGTGCGTAAAAACTCTTCATCATGGCGCGACAGCAAACCGCCGGCGCGCGCCTTGTCGATCAGATCGGGACGCTTTCTGGCGCTCGCTTCGAGCATGCGCTGGCGCCGCCACTTTTCGATCTCGGCATGGTTGCCGCCCATTAAAACGGGCGGCACGACCACACCTTCATAAATTTCAGGCCGCGTGTAATGCGGCGAATCAAGCAAACCATTGACAAAACTGTCTTCGATGGCCGATGCACCATCGTTCAAGACTCCCGGCAATTGCCGGATCACGGCGTCCATCAAAGCCATCGCCGGCAATTCGCCGCCCGACAGCACGAAGTCGCCGAGGCTGATTTCTTCATCGACGCAACGATCGAGCAAACGCTGATCGACCGCTTCATAACGTCCGCACAGCAAGACCAGTCCCGGCTCTTGCGTCAAATCCATCACGCGGGCATGGCGCAAGGTCTTGCCTTGCGGCGACATGAAGACCACGCGCGGCGTTGGCAAACCGAGCGCCACCTGCCGCGTCTTCGCGGCGTCGAGCGCCGCTTCGAGGGGCTTGGCCAGCATTACCATGCCGGGGCCGCCGCCATATGGACGGTCATCGACGGTGCGATGATTGTCCGTCGTGAAATCACGCGGATTCCATAAGGACAAGGCACAGCGCTGCTGCTCGAACGCCCGCCGGGTAATCCCCGATTGCGTCAGCGCGGCAAACATCTCGGGAAACAGCGTCACGACATCGAACTGCATCGTTAAAAGTCCAG
>JAIZVZ010000110.1 GCA_021768485.1 Oxalobacteraceae bacterium
GCGCAGGCGCCGCATCAGGGACACATTCAGGGACGCATTCAGGCCCTCATTCAGGCGCGGCAGTGGCAGCAACAGCGGGCGCAGCGGCCATGGTTCGATATGCGCCGCCATCAGCTCTGCACCAGCTTGCGGTGGCGCTGCACGCTCATCAGGATGCCGGAACCCAGCCCCAGAATCATCAGGGCCGTGCCGCCATAGCTAATGAAAGGCAGCGGCACGCCGACCACCGGCAAGGTGCCGCTGACCATGCCCATATTGACGAAGGCAAAGGTAAAAAAGATCAAGGTGATACTCCCGGCCAGCAGACGCGTGAAAAAGTTCGGCGCATTGGCCGCAATCATCAGTCCGCGCCCGATCAATAACAGATACAAGGTCATCAGGATGATATTGCCGATCAGGCCGAATTCTTCGGAATACACGGCAAAAATGAAATCGGTGGTGCGCTCGGGGATGAATTCGAGCCGCCCCTGGGTGCCGTGGGTCCAGCCCTTGCCGGTGATGCCGCCTGAGCCGACCGCAATCGTCGATTGAATGATGTGAAAGCCCTTGCCCAGCGGATCGGTGGTCGGATCGATAAAGGTCAGCACGCGCTGGCGCTGGAAGTCATGCAGGAAAGGCCAGGCCACCGGCACCGCCACCACCACCGCCATCAACAGACCGGCCAGCATCTTCCATGACAGGCCCGCCAGAAAAATCACGTAGAAACCGGCCGCCAGCACCAGCACTGCAGTGCCGAGGTCGGGCTGGCGGGCGATCAGGCCGACCGGGACGATCAACATGATGCCGGCGATGACGAAGGTATGCCAGCGCATGGCGTTTTCGCGCTTTTGGAAAAACCAGGCCAGAATCATCGGCATGGCGATCTTCATGATTTCGGACGGTTGGAAATCCATGCCGATATGCAGCCAGCGCCGCGCGCCTTTCTTGACCACGCCGAACACGGCCACCGCAATCAGCAGCGTGACCCCGACCGTGTAGACCGGCACCGCCAGCCGCATCAGCGTCTGCGGCGAGACATTAGCCGCAATCCACATGACGATGAAGGCGACGATGATGTTGCGCACCTGGTCTTCCACCCGTCCCGGGAAGTCCATGCCGGCCGAATACAGCGTCACCAGGCCGGTCGCCAGCAGCAAAAAGATAATCAGGGCCAGCGGCCCGTCGAACACCGTGAAGTACGGTTTGAGGCGGCGCCAGATCGAGCGCCTTTCGTTAATATTCATAATTTCCCTTGTCCGCAAGCCGATGCTGAAGGCCGATGCTGAAGGCCGATGCAGCAAGCCGATCCCTGCTACCGCCACCACCCGCCGTCAGCCAGCGCGGCCGGTACCAATAACTGCCGTATGGTGCCCGCGCTTTTGCCCCACATCTTGCCTGACTATCGGTCCGCTGTCATGGGCGGCGGCACGCCGGTGCAACAAAATGCCGATGATTGGCAGCTTTCCGCTCCGGCGCCGCCGAACCGGCCGCTTATTCATTGTTACCGGGCGTCTCGGCCCCCGGCTTCGGCCCGCCAGCCGAATCCTCGACCGCCTTCAGCTCGGCCGCCGAGCGCTCGACGAGCGCATCGGGCTTGGGCACCGGCGTTTTGTCCTTGTCGCCGGGCCGCTTGCCCAGCAAATAATAATCGAGTGCCTTTCTGACGATGGGACCGGCCACCGCCGCCCCCCAGCCGCCATTTTCGACAATGATGGAAATGGCGATGCGCGGCTTGTCGGCCGGCGCAAAGGCCGTAAACAGCGAGTGATCGCGATGGCGCTCATCGATCAGACTCGCATTGTATTTCTCATTTTTCTTGATCGCCACCACTTGCGCGGTACCGCTCTTGCCGGCCGAAACATATTCGGCATTGCCGAAGATGGAACTGCCGGTGCCGCCCTCGCCGGCCTTGTTGACGCCGACCATGGCATTTTTGATGATGTCGATATTTTCCTGCTTGAGCGGGATGCGAAAGCTTTCCTTGGGCACGGTCAGGGTCCGGACCCGCGTCACGCCATTTTCGATCACCTTGACCAGATGCGGCTTCATGACGATGCCGTTATTGGCCAGGGTCGCCATCGCATGCGCCATCTGCAGCGGCGAAAAGGAATTGTAGCCCTGGCCGATACCGAGCGAAATGGTTTCGCCGGCATACCATTTTTGCAGCGCCGCCGTCTTGAAGGCTCCGCGCTTCCAGGCTGTCGATGGCAACAGGCCGCGCCGTTCGTGTTCAAGATCGATGCCGGTCAGGCGGCCGAAGCCGAACGGCTCCATGAAGTCGTGAATCGCATCGACCCCGAGATCGTTGGCCAGCATGTAGTAATAGGTGTCGCACGAGACCACGATGGAACGGTACATGTCGACATTGCCATGGCCGCCTTCCTTATCGTCGCGGAATTTATGGCCGCCGAAAATAAAAAAGCCGGGATCGCGAATCGTCATGTTCGGCGTGCGCTTGCCCAGTTCCAGGCCGGCCAGGGCCATGAAAGGCTTGTAGGTCGAACCGGGCGGATAGCTGCCCGACAGCGGCCGGTTGACCAGCGGCTTGTCGGGAGAATTGTTGAGCTCGTCCCAGCTCTGCTGGTCGATGCCGTCGACAAACAGATTCGGGTCGAAACTCGGCCGCGAGACATAGGCCAGAATATCGCCGGTCGACGGTTCGATCGCAACCAAGGCGCCGCGGTGATCGCCGAAGGCTTCTTCGATCACTTTCTGCAGCTCGATATCGATCGACAGGATCAGGTTGTTGCCGGGGCCGGCGGCCGTGCGCGAGAGCGTGCGAATGGCCCTGCCGCTGGCCGAGACTTCGACTTTTTCAAAACCGGTGGCGCCATGCAACTGCTTTTCATAACTTTTTTCGAGGCCTTCCTTGCCGATATAGTCGGTGCCGGCATAGTTGGCGGCATCTTCCATATCGTCGATCTTGTCGGCGTCCTTCTGGCTGATGCGGCCGATATAGCCGATCACATGCGCGGCCACCTCGCCGAGCGGATACTGACGGAACAGGCGGGCCTGCACTTCGACCCCGGGAAAGCGAAAACGCTGCACGGTAAAGCGCGCCACTTCCTCATCGGTCAGGCGGGTGCGGATCGGGATGCTGACAAAGTTTTTCGATTCTTCGAGCACCTTGCGAAAGCGCTTGCGGTCTTTGGGCTCGATCGTGACCAGGGTGGCGAGCTGGTCGATCACCGAATCGAGCGTGCCGTTGATCTTCGATGGCGTGATCTCGAGCGTATAGGCCGAATAGTTACGCGCCAGGACGACGCCATTGCGGTCGACGATCAGGCCGCGGTTCGGCACCACCGGCACATTCAGGATGCGGTTGCGCTCGGCCTGCACTTCGTAATCCTTGTATTTGACGCCCTGCAGCCAGATAAAGCGCGACAGCAAGATACCGAAACACAGCAGGACAAAGATTGCCGCCACCGACAAGCGCAGGTGGAAGAAATGCAATTCGCGTTCGGTATTTTTCAGTTCAGTCATAGAATCCGGATCGGCGCTGTCGTTCATGTGCAGTCAGCGGCCCCGGGCGCGCCCCGCCCTGGTGCTGGTCTGTGTCCTCAGATGGGCCGCGTCTCATCCCTATCGATAGCGCGCCGCTGCGGCGCCAGTAAAATCCAGGTCACGACCGGCCACAGCAAAACCGAGACAACGCTGCCGATAAAATACATCCAGCCGGGGAAATGGCCGCTGACCACATAGCTGACCAGCAGTTGCAGGGCCTGCGTCAGCATCAGCAGCGGCAGGATGTGCAGCGCCTGCGTCAAGACCGGAAACCACAGCACGCGCCGATGAATCATGATGGCGAAATACGACAGCAAGGTGTAGGCCAGCGCATTTTCGCCGAGCAGCGAGGCATTTTGCACATCCATCAGCAAACCCATCAGAAAAGCGACGCCGATACCGACCTTGCGCGGCTGGTGGATGCCCCAGAATACCAGCACCAGCGCCATGAAATCGGGCACGGCGACGTTACCGCCCCAGGGCAGCAGATTGAGCAAGAAGGCCGCGCACAGGCTTACCGTGATAAAGAGCGGACTAACCGGCAGCAAAATGTAATGAGGACGGGTCATGGCGTAAGCGGTTTCGGCTTGGTGGCGGCAGGCGGAAGCTGGGCCGCCGGGACGGTGGCGGGCGCCACCGGCGTTTTCTGAACCGGTACGGCCGGCGCCGGAGCTTTCGGCACTGGCGCCGTCGGCGCCGGCACCTTGGCGGCCGGCGTTGTGTTTTTCGGCGCCGGTCCCGCCGGCGCCGGCGTCGTGCCCGGCGCCACGGCCGCCGTCGCGGTACCGGTCCTGGCTGCCGCGCCTGGCTGCACGCCGGCGGCCGGGACGACAGTCGTGCTTTCCTTGGCCATCTCGCGCGCACGCTTGCGGCTGGTCTTGATCTCTTCGGGCGCCTGCACCGGCGGTCGCGCCGCCTGGGTATTGCCGGCCAACAGAATCAGCATTTGCCGATGGCGGTCAATGCCGGCCAGCGGCTTGCAAATGATGTTGGCGAAGGCGCCGGCGGTATTGCTTTCGACTTGCAGCACGCGCGCCACCGCCAGACCGGCCGGATAGACGCCGTCGATACCGGAAGTGACCAAAATATCGCCGACCTTGATGTCGGCATTGGCCGCCATGAAGCGTAGCGACAGCAAATCCTGATGCTCGTTATCGCCGCCGTAGGCAATGCTGCGCACGCCATTGCGCACAACCTGGACCGGGATCGCCTGGTCCTTGTCGGTCAGCAGCGTCACTTCCGAGGTATAGGGGAAGACGCGCGTGACCTGGCCGACCACGCCGGTATCGTCGATCACCGGCAAGCCGAGCGTGATGCGGTTTTGACTGCCGCGGTCGAGGATGATTTTTCGGGAGAATTTATCGCGCGCATCGTACAGGATTTCACCAACAATGGCCGGTGAAGGCGTGCGTTCGCGGGTCTCGAGCAGGCGCCGCAACTGCGCATTTTCAGCCGCGTAATGCTGGGACTGCTGCAAGGCTTGCGCCTCGAGCGTGCGGACGCGCCGCAAGGCCCGGTTTTCGCTTTGCAGCGCCGACAGAGAATCGAAATATTCGCTAATTTGCAGCAGGGCGTCGCGCGGCACCAGCGCCAGCATCTGCACCGGATACACGGCCGTGTTGATGACTTGACGAATCAGCGACAAGGAGCGCAGGTGGGAATCGGCAAACAACAGCGAGATCGAGATCAAAGCGAAAAAGACAACTTTAACCCGCGCCGAAGCGCCTTGTTTGAAAAGTGGCGGAGGACTGTATTCCATTAATGTGATTTGTCTGCCAGTAGCGCTACTTGAAGCCTGTCACAGCAGGCTCTTACCAACGATCCCACCTGCTCCGGCAATCAAAGCGGGACTGCATGCGGCCAGCCCCGGCTTCCATCCTGCCCCGCGTTTATTCGTAAGAGAAAATCGAACCGAGCTTGTCCATCCGTTCCAGTGCCATGCCCGAACCGCGCACCACACAGGTCAGAGGATCTTCGGCCACCAGCACCGGCAAGCCGGTCTCTTCCATCAGCAGGCGATCGAGGTCGCGCAGCAAGGCGCCGCCGCCGGTCAGCATCATGCCTTTTTCGGCGATGTCGGCACCGAGTTCGGGCGGCGTCTGTTCCAGCGCATTCTTGACGGCCGAGACGATGTTGTTGAGCGGATCAGTCAGCGCTTCCAGAATTTCATTGCTGGAAATGGTGAACGAACGCGGAATGCCTTCCGACAGGTTGCGCCCCTTGACTTCCATTTCCTTGACTTCGGAACCGGGGAAGGCCGAGCCGATGGCCTTCTTGATCGCTTCGGCGGTCTGCTCGCCGATCAGCATGCCGTAGTTGCGGCGGATGTAATTGACGATGGCTTCGTCGAACTTGTCGCCGCCGACCCGCACCGAGCCCTTGTAGACCATGCCGCCGAGCGAGATGATGCCCACTTCGGTGGTGCCGCCGCCGATGTCGACCACCATCGAACCGGTCGCTTCCGAGACCGGCAAGCCGGCGCCGATGGCCGCGGCCATCGGTTCTTCGATCAGATAGACTTGCGAGGCGCCGGCGCCGAGCGCCGATTCACGGATCGCGCGGCGCTCGACCTGGGTCGAACCGCAAGGCACGCAAATGATGATGCGCGGCGAAGGCTTGAAGAATTTCGAATCGTGCACCATGCGGATGAATTGCTTGAGCATTTGCTCGGTGACGGTAAAGTCGGCAATCACGCCGTCTTTCATCGGCCGGATGGCTTCGATATTGCCAGGCACCTTGCCCAGCATCTGCTTGGCTTCCTTACCGACGGCCTGGATTGTCTTCTTGCCATTCGGGCCGCCTTCCTGGCGGATGGCGACGACCGATGGCTCGTCAAGCACGATGCCCAGGCCGCGCACATAAATAAGCGTATTAGCGGTACCCAGATCGATTGCCAGGTCGTTCGAAAAATAACTGCGTAAAAAACCAAACATGTGTGTCCTGATGCGCTGCGCGCGTTATGCGTTATATAAAAAGCGAAGCCGCCGCCCCAATAATTCAGCGTCGGCCCTCGCAAAGCCGTCTTCAATTCGTTTAAATCGGTCTGCGCCATCTGGATTGTGACATCCCGATCTGGCGGCATTTTCCCGGCGGCGACGGCCATCAATGCGCCTCGACTACGCCAAGCCACGACATTCTACCTTATAATTTACCGGATAATTACTCTCTGCGCCCCGATTGCTTTGTTCTTTTTTGTGTCGATTTTGCATTTATTGCTGCGATTTTATTGAAAAAAAGCGCTTTTTAACCATTTTTTGTGCATTTTATGCACCTTCAAACCATGTCACTCAGCCTGTCAGACGTAAAACGTATAGCCAACTTGGCCCAATTGGAATTGTCAAATGAGCAAACCGAGACCACTTTAGGCCAGTTAAACGGGATTTTTGCGCTGGTCGAGCAAATGGGACAGGTCGACACCAGCGGCGTCGAACCGCTGCGCCATCCGACGGCCGCGCTGCAAAATCTGGCGCTGCGCTTGCGCGAAGATGTTGTCACAGAAGAAAATCGGCGCACCGATTATCAAAGTTGCGCGCCGGCAACACAAGATGGGCTGTATCTGGTGCCCAAGGTCATCGAATAATGCCGCCGGCACGCCCGGCCATGCGTGCCGCACCGGGCGCACGCGGCCTGGCCTGACGGCCCTATCCTGGCAGGCCATGCCTGCATCAGGCTTTTATCGTTTTTCATTTGAATTGCCATGCATACCAAAACCATACAAGAATTGTCGGTGTTATTACACGCCAAAAAAATCTCGGCCAGCGAACTGGCGCGCCTGTATCTGGCGCGCATCGGGAACAGCGATTTGAATGCATTCCTGCACGTCGACGAGACGCTGACGCTGGCCCAGGCGGCGCAGGCCGATGCCCGCCTGGCCAGCGGCGCCAGCACGCCGCTGACCGGCATTCCTGTGGCGCATAAAGACATCTTCGTCACGCGCGGCTGGCGCTCGACGGCCGGCTCGAAAATGCTGGCCAACTACACCAGCCCGTTCGACGCCAGCGTGGTCGAACAGCTCGGCGCGGCCGGCATGGTCACGCTCGGCAAGCTGAACTGCGACGAATTTGCGATGGGCTCGTCGAATGAAAATTCGGCTTTCGGCGCGGTCAAGAATCCATGGGATAAAACCGCGATTCCGGGCGGCTCCTCGGGCGGCTCGGCAGCGGCGATCGCCGCCCGTCTGGCGCCGGCAGCGACCGCCACCGATACCGGCGGCTCGATCCGCCAGCCGGCCTCCTTGTGCGGCGTGACCGGCATCAAGCCGACCTACGGCAAAGTCTCGCGCTACGGCATGATCGCGTTTGCCTCCTCGCTCGACCAGGGCGGGCCGATGGCGCAGACCGCGCACGATTGCGCGCTGCTGCTCAATGCCATGACGGCGCACGACCCGCGCGACTCGACCAGCCTGGAGCCGGGCAAGGGCGGCGACCAGGAAGACTATACGCGCAAGCTCAATGAACCGCTGACCGGTTTGCGGATCGGCGTGCCGCGCGAATTTTTCGGCGACGGCCTGGCACCCGATGTCGAAGCGGCGGTGCGCGCAGCCCTGAAGGAATACGAAAAACTCGGCGCCACGCTGGTCGACATCTCGCTGACCAAAACCGCGCTGTCGATTCCCGTCTATTACGTGATCGCACCGGCCGAAGCGTCGTCGAACCTGTCGCGCTTCGACGGCGTGCGTTACGGCCACCGCGCCGCCCAGTACAACGATCTGGCCGACATGTATAGAAAGAGCCGGGCCGAAGGCTTTGGCGAAGAAGTGCAGCGCCGCATCCTGGTCGGCACCTACGTGCTGTGCCACGGCTATTACGATGCGTATTACCTGCAGGCGCAAAAAATCCGCCGCCTGATCGCGCAGGAATTCCAGCAGGCGCTGGCCGACGAAAACCGCCTGTGCGACGTCATCATGGGACCGGTCTCGCCGACCGTGGCCTGGGATCTCGGCGACAAGCAGGGCGATCCGGTAGCCAACTACCTGGCCGATATTTTCACGCTCTCGACCAGCCTGGCCGGCTTGCCGGGGATGTCGATTCCGTGCGGCTTCGGCCAGGGCGAAAAGAATGCGAAGCGTCCGGTCGGCCTGCAAATCATCGGCAATTATTTTGACGAAGCCAAGCTGCTCAACGTCGCCCACCAGTATCAGCTGGCGACCGACTGGCATAGCAAGGCGCCGCTATAACAAGAATCCAGGCGCCGCCGCAACATCGACGCAGTATCGAACAGCCAGTCGTCGCACACCAAATTTATCAGCGAGGTTTATATGCAATGGGAAGTGGTCATCGGTCTGGAGACGCATACGCAGCTCACGACCAAATCGAAAATTTTTAGCGGCGCCTCGACCGCCTTCGGCGCCGAACCGAATAGCCAGGCCTGTCCGGTCGACCTCGCCCTGCCGGGCGTGCTGCCGGTCATGAACAAGGCGGCCGTCGAGCGCGCAATCCAGTTCGGCCTGGCGGTCGAAGCGACGATCGCGCCCGAATCGATTTTCGCGCGCAAAAATTATTTTTATCCCGATCTGCCAAAGGGCTATCAGATCAGCCAGTTCGAAGTGCCGGTAGTGCAAGGCGGGCGCGTTTCCTTCCTGTTTGAAAAAGACGGCAAGGTCGAAGCGCGCAGCGTGCAATTGACGCGCGCCCATCTCGAAGAAGATGCCGGCAAGTCCTTGCATGAAGATTACCAGGGCATGAGCGGCATCGACCTCAACCGCGCCGGCACGCCGCTGCTCGAAATCGTCACCGAACCGGACATGCGCAGCGCCGCCGAAGCGGTCGCCTACGCCAAGGCCCTGCACAGCCTGGTCACCTGGCTCGGCATTTGCGACGGCAATATGCAGGAGGGCTCGTTCCGCTGCGACGCCAACGTCTCGGTGCGTCCGCTCGGGCAAAAAGAATACGGCACGCGCTGCGAAATCAAGAACCTGAACTCCTTCCGTTTCATGGAAGAGGCCATCAATTACGAAGTGCGGCGCCAGATCGAACTGATCGAAGACGGCGGCGCCGTGCAGCAAGCCACGCGCCTGTGGGATGCCGATAAAAAGGAAACGCGCTCGATGCGCAGCAAGGAAGACGCCCAGGATTACCGCTACTTCCCCGATCCCGATCTGCCGCCGCTGGTCATTTCGCCGGAATGGATCGCGCGCGTCAAGGCCGAGATGCCGGAACTGCCGGGCGCGATGCGCCAGCGCCTGATCGACGCTTACGGCCTGTCCGAATACGACGCCGCCGTACTGACGCAATCGAAGGCCATGGCCAATTATTTCGAAGCGGCCGTCACCGCCGCCGGCAAGGAACACGCCAAGGCTGCAGCCAACTGGCTGATGGGCGACGTCGCTTCGCAGCTGAACCGCGAAGACGTGACGATCGACGCCGCGCCGGTAGCGCCGGCCCAGCTCGCATTGCTGTTGCAACGCATCGGCGACGGCACCATTTCCAACAAAATCGCCAAGGAAGTGTTCGGCGCGATGTGGGAAGCCAGGTCGGCCGACGCCAAGCTGGCCGACCAGATCATCGAAGCCAAAGGCTTGAAGCAGATTTCCGACAGCGGCGCGCTGGAAGCGATCGTCGACCAGGTGCTGGCCGCCAACGAGAAATCGGTCTTGGAATTCCGCGCCGGCAAAGAGCAAGCCATCAACGCCCTGATCGGCCAGGCCATGAAGGCCAGC
>JAIZVZ010000032.1 GCA_021768485.1 Oxalobacteraceae bacterium
GCAATATAATACAAGTCAATAATATACAAATAAATATATTGAAATTCTGGCGACCGGCGCAAGCTTTAGTTCAGGCAAGCGCCTGTTTTCGGCATATGTTCTCAGGAATAGGTATCGGGACAAGTTCATCATGAACGAGCAATTGCCAGCCTCGCCACGACTGTCGGCCAAGAAGAATTGGCGCATGCGCCACCATGAACAGCACGCAATCGGGCGCATCGGCGGCTTGCGGGCCGCCGTTCTTGGCGCCAACGATGGCATCGTCTCGACTGCCAGTTTGGTAATTGGCGTCGCCGCCGCGCATGCCTCCCACAGCACTGTCGTGATTTCCGCCATCGCTGCGCTGGTGTCGGGAGCGATGTCGATGGCCACCGGCGAATATGTCTCGGTGCATTCGCAAGCCGATTCCGAAGGCGCGGCGCTAGGCCAGGAGCGCGCCGAAATCGCCGCCGATTACGACAGCGAAGTGCGCGAGCTGAGCGCGCTGTATGTCAAGCGCGGACTCGATCTGGCGCTGGCCACCGAAGTTGCGCGGCAATTGATGGCGTACGACGCGCTGGGCGCCCATGCCCGCGACGAGCTCGGCATTTCGCCGCGGTCGCAGGCCCGGCCGCTGCAGGCAGCCGTCTTTTCGGCCGCCAGTTTTGCCTTGGGCGCAGCGCTGCCGCTGGCCGTGGTCGCACTGGCGCCGCCGCAGGACATCATCGCCTTTGTCGCCATGGCCGCCTTGCTGTCGCTGGCCTTGCTGGGGGCGCTGGCGGCGCGCGCCGGCCATGCCCGCATCATGCCGGGCGTACTGCGCGTGACCTTCTGGAGCGCGCTGGCCATGGCCGTGACGGCTGGCGTCGGCGCCATATTTCATGTCGCCGCATGATGAAAAAAGTGCCGCGGCGGGACGCGGTATTGAACGAACAGACCTCCACAGGAGAGTGCCGATGAGCAGCCGCATGACAAGCAAAGCATTCTACGATCCGCATACCTGGACCGTCAGCTATGTCGTCTCCGACAATGCCACGGGGCGGGCGGCGATCATCGATCCGGTGCTCGATTACGACGCCAAGTCGGGCTGCACCGGGACCGAGTCGGTCAAGCGCATTCTTGCCCATGTCGCCGCGCATCGCTTGCAAGTCGACTGGCTGCTGGAGACGCATGCCCATGCCGACCACCTGTCGGCTTCGCACTATCTGCGCGAGCGGATCGGCGGCAAGATCGCCATCGGCGAGCACATCCGCACCGTGCAAAGCACTTTCAAGTCGATCTTCAATCTGGAAAGCGGATTTATCGCCGATGGCAGCCAGTTCGACCATCTGTTCAAGGACGGCGAGCGATTCCAGATCGGCAGCCTCGAAGCGCGCGCGATCCTGGTGCCGGGCCATACGCCGGCCGACATCGCTTATCTGGTCGATAACGCGGCATTTGTCGGCGATACCCTGTTCATGCCCGACGTCGGTACTGCCCGCGCCGACTTTCCCGGCGGCGATGCGCATGCGCTGTATCGTTCGATCCGCACCTTGCTGGCGCTGCCCGACGAGACCGTCATGTTCGTCTGTCATGACTATCCGCCTCCATCGCGCCAGCCGCAGTGGCAGACCACGGTCCATGCCCAGCGCACGCAGAACATCCATGTCCATGACGGCATTTCGGAACAGCAGTTCGTCGCCATGCGCAAGGCGCGCGACGCCACGCTCGAGCTGCCGGTGCTGATGCTGCCGTCGGTGCAGGTCAACGTTCGCGCCGGCGCCATGCCGCCGGCCGAAGATAACGGCGTGCGCTATCTGAAGATTCCGGTCGATGTCCTGTGTTCCTGATCGGATGCGATTGAAGTCCGTTTTGTTTGCGCACGCCTTATTCAACAAAGATTGAACAAAGATTCAACAGAGACTCAGCAAAAAACCGGTATAAATTCAACAAGTATCGAACAAGGAGAAATGGCATGAAAACCAATGTAGGAAGTATTGACGCCGCAATCCGCATCGCCCTCGGCCTGGCCATGATCAGCGCCACCCTGAACGCCACGATCGGCCTCTGGGGCTGGCTGGGCGTGATCCTGATCGCGACCGGCATCGTGCGCATTTGCCCGGTCTATCTGCCGTTCGGATGGCATACCTGCAAGGTCGATAAATAACGCTGGCGACGGGCCCGGCCCTGGGCCCGGCCGTTCATCCTTTCAAACCGCCACTGCTCCCACTATTGTGCCTGTTGGTCGCATGGCCAGCGAACGCGCGCCGCCTTTTTGCTACTGTCTCGGTATCGGCTTGCAAAGCCGTCCGAACCGAGGAGCGCCACCATGAGACAAATATTTTCCCGCATAATAGATATGGCCCGCGCCGGCGGCCTCGCGCTGCTGGCGCTGGCCGTGCGTGTGCTGCGCTACTTGCCTGGCGCAAGCTGGCAGTCGATTCTGGTGCTGTGCCTGGCGCTGGCGCTGCTGCTGGCCGTCCTGCCTGCGGCGCTGCTGCTGTTTATCGTTTTTTTGATGCTGAAATTGATTGCCGTCGCCGTCCTGGTACCGGCTAAAAAGGATGAGGTTTTGACAATGCCACGCAAGTTCGATGACAAGGATGGCCAATGACCGCTTCTAAAGACAAGAGCACCATGGCCATGCTGCGCGATATCGGCGAGGCGCTGAAAGTGATGTGGTGGCATTTTTTCGACTGGATCGCCGTACTCAGCTGGCGCCAGATGGGCGTCTTCGTGATCCTGGCTTTTCTCGGCGTCGGCATGCTCGGTTTACCCGATCCGTTCGTATTCCTGATCCTGGCCACGATCGGCATGAAAATTCTGGCCGGCGGCAAACGCCGGGCCGAACTGGCGGCCGGTGCGGCGATCGAGCGCGCCAATGTCGAAGCGCTCGAACGCCGCCTGCTGGAAGCCCAGATCGCTGTCTTGCAGGCCCAGGTCGAACCGCATTTTTTATTCAATACGCTGGCCCTGATCGGCCAGCTGATCGAGACCGATCCGCCGCAGGCGAGCCTGATCCACAAGCACCTGATTGCCTATCTGCGCTCGGCCATGCCGCAAATGCGCGAGCAGGGCGGCAGTACGCTGGCACGCCAGGTCGAATTGTCGCGTGCTTACCTGAACATCATGCAGGCGCGCATGAAGGAGCGGCTGCAGGTCGAAATCGATGTGCCGCGCGGCTTGGCCGACACGCCGTTTCCTCCCATGATGTTGCAAAGCGTGGTGGAAAACGCCATCAAACATGGCCTGGAGACCAAAGTGGAAGGCGGCAAGGTGACGATCCGCGCCGCCGTCAATCACGGTTTCCTGCATGTCGATGTGATCGACAACGGCGCCGGCTTCGACTTGACCGCCGACGACGGCACCGGGCTGTCGAATATCCGCGAACGGCTCAAGGTGCTGTATGGCGGCAAGGCGCGGCTGGTGATCGAAGTGCCACCGGAAGGCGGCGCGCTGGTCTCGATCCGGCTGCCGTATCCTGCATGAGGCCATAGCATGAAGCCAATCCCCGGCATGAGGCCATTTTCAGACTTTCAGAACGGAGTTGAATCAGCATGAATACGCAAAAATCCGCGACGGCGATGATTGTCGACGATGAGGAGCCGATGCGCGACCAGTTGCGCGCGCGCCTGACGGAAGTCTGGCCGCAGTTGCAGATCGTGGCCGAAGCGGCCAACGGCATCGATGCCGTGTCGCTGGCTGCGCGGCACAAGCCGGCGATCGTCTTTCTCGATATCCGCATGCCGGGCCAGAGCGGACTGGAAGCGGCGCGCGAACTGTACCGGCAGTCGCATATCGTGTTCGTCACCGCCTACGACCAGTACGCGGTGCAGGCCTTCGATCAGGGCGCGATCGACTATCTGCTCAAGCCGGTCGACGCCGAACGTCTGCAAGTGACGTGCGAACGGCTGCGCGAGCGGCTCGGCGAGCCGCCCGAAGATATCGAAAACCTGATCAGCCGCCTGTTGCAGGCCAAGAGCGGCGTCGCCAAGCCGGCCTATCTGAAATGGATACAGGCCAGCGTCGGCAGCGCGATCCGCATGATCAGCACGCGCGAAATCCTGTTTTTTCAATCGGACGAAAAATATACGCGGGTGCAGACCGAAACGGCCGAGGTCCTGATCCGCAAGCCGCTCAAGGAGTTGGCCGAACAGCTCGATCCCGACGAGTTCTGGCGCATCCACCGCTCGACGCTGGTACGGGTCGATGCGATTGCCGAAGTTTCACGCGATATGCGCGGGCGGCAGATGGTACAGGTGCGCAATCATCCGCAAAAACTCGAGGTGAGCCGCAACCACAGCCATCTGTTCCAGCAGATGTAGCCGGGTCATCGCGCCGTGCCCGGTCTTCATCGCCGGCGCCGGCCCATGCTCGCCCGAACGGCCCTGGTTTGCGCCTGAGTTTGTGCCTGAGTTTGCGCCTGAGTTTGCGCCTGAATTTGAGCCTGAGTTTGAGCCTTAATTCGCGCCATCTTCGCTTGCCGTCACCAGGCGCAGCAAGGTGATTTCGGATGGCGCGCCAAAGCGCAGCGGCGGTCCCCAATAGCCGGTGCCGCGGCTCGTATACACCAGTAGCGAACGTAATTTGTGCATGCCGGCCACATAGGGCTGCTGCAGTTTGACGAAAAAATTCCACGGAAAAAACTGGCCGCCATGCGTATGGCCCGACAGTTGCAGGTCGAAGCCGGCATCGGCCGCCGCTGGCGCGCTGCGCGGCTGATGCGCCAGCAAAATGCGCACCGCCGCCGATGACGGCGCACCGGCTATCGCCTGGCCGGCATCGCTGCGCTGCGTGGCGTCGAAATGGCCGGCGCCGAAATCGTTCACGCCGGCCAGCACCAGCTGTGCCGGCGGCGCACCGTCGGCGTTCGTGTGCTCGAGCACGACATGGCGGTTTTCGAGCACCTGCAGGCCAAGACGCCGCAATTCGGCAAGCCAGGCTGGCGCATTGGAATAATATTCGTGATTACCGGTGACGAAAAACGTGCCGTGGCGCGAGCGTAGCTGCGTCAGCGGTGCCACATGCGGCGCCAGCTCGGCCACGCTGCCATCGACGAGGTCGCCGGTGATGGCGATCAGGTCGGCATCGAGGCGGTTGACGGCCTCGACGATGCGGCTCATATAGCTGTGGCGGATGGTCGGCCCGACATGCACGTCCGAGATCTGGGCGATGCGGAAACCATGCAGCGCGGGCGGCAGGCCGCTCAGGGCGACCTCGACCTCGACGATGGCCGCGGTACGGCGCGCATTGGCGAAGCCGAACAGCGTAACCAGCAGCGAAACCAGCACCACGCCGAGCGCGCTGTCTACGTTCAGCAGGTCCAGCATGGTGCCGCCGATGCTGCCGGGGCGGAGCAGGTCGAGGCCGGCGGCCGCCAGCAGCATGATATCGCGGCCGAGCGTGAGCACGAATAGCGATGAAAACAGGCCCATCAGGATCCAGCCGAGCCAGCCGGCCAGCGACAGGCGGCCGGCATCGACCAGGCGCAGCGGGCGCCGCACCAGCAGGCCCACGCCCATCGGCATCAGCAGCAGGGAGGCCAGCAACAGCGCCGCCAGCAGCGCAAAGACGGTCGGACGCGATAGCAGGGAGGGCAGGAGGCGGGCGCCGATATAGGCGTGCAGCAGCAGCGAAACCAGACGAAGCATGGGCGTTACCGTTCGTGAGTCGAAAATGTCAAATGGGGCGTGTTTTTCGTGTTTCAAGTCAATTCAAGCCGGGAATTTGATTTTACGCCAGGATGAGATACGATGACGGCAATTGCTGAGCCAGCGGCGGCAGCCGGTGCCCTGTCGTTTACGGCCCAGGCCGTGGCGGCGCGGCCGGAAGCCGGCGCTGTGCGCTGTGCGCTGTCTTCAGCGTGCTTTCCGTCAGCGTGCTTTCGCTCAGCCCCACTTTCATGCAAGCCTCGATCACCTGGACATATGATGCGGACACACACTGTCAAACGTTATGTATTATGGATCGCCATGGGATTGTCGGCGGCGGTGGTCTTGCTGCTGCTCGGCGTTTTTCTTTTGCTGCGCGGCAGCCTGGCGCGGCTCGACGGCATCCAGCACGCGCCGGCGCTGACGGCCGGGGTGACGGTGACGCGCGATGCGCGCGGCGTGCCGGTGATCAGCGGCGTCAACCGGGTCGATATCGCCTATGCGACTGGTTTCATCCAGGCCCAGGAACGTTTTTTTCAAATGGATTTGATGCGCCGCGCGGCGGCGGGGGAACTGGCCGAGTTATTCGGTCCGCGCGCGCTCAACCTCGACAAAGCCCATCGCCTGCACCGTTTCCGTGCCCGCGCCGAACAGGCGGTGCGCAATATGGCGCCGGCCGAGCGGCAACTGCTGCAGCGCTATGTCGACGGCATCAACGATGGCCTTGACGACTTGCGTGTGCGGCCCTTCGAATATGGCCTGGTGCAGACGGCGCCGCGCCATTGGGTGGCGGCCGATTCCTTGCTGGTGCTGTGGGCCATGTACTTCGATTTGCAGGGCAATCTGGAACCGCGCGAGCTGGCCCGCGGCTGGCTCAAAGAACACAGCAGCGCCGGCCAGCTGGCATTCCTGTTGCCGCCATCGTCGTCCTGGGATGCGCCGCTCGATGCCGATGCGATTGATTCGCCGGCAGCGCCGATTCCGGCCACAGCGCCGAGCTGGTGGGGTCGTGCCGCCGATGCCGGCGCCCGCAAGCTGGCCGCCATCGACCATCTTGATTTCGTCGGCAGCAACAACTGGGCGCTGGCCGGCAGTCGCAGCGCCAGCGGCGCGGCCATCATCGCCGACGACATGCATCTCGGCCTGCGCCTGCCCAACACCTGGTATCGGGTCGTGCTGCAATTTCCCGATGCGCACGGCAGCCGCCGCATGGTCGGCCTCATGCTGCCGGGGGCGCCGCCCTTTATTGCGGTCGGCAGCAATGGCCATGTGGCGTGGGGCTTTACCAATAGTTATGGCGATTATCTCGATTTGATCGCAGCCGAGCAGGCCCCGGAACGGCCAGGCCAGGTTCGTCTCGGACATGCTGATTGGGAAACGCCGGCTGCGTATCAGGAACGTATTGCGGTGCGCGGCCAGCCCGATGTGGTGTTAACGGTGCGCGAAAGTTCGCTGGGGCCTTTGCGCGAAGCGGGCGGACGCACCTATGCCGTGCATTGGGTGGCGCATGCGCCGCAAGCGATCAATTTCAACGCCGCCCGCATGGAAGCGGCCGATACGCTCGATGCGGCGCTCGGCGTGGCGGCCAGCATGGGGCTTCCGGCGCAAAATTTCGTCGCCGGCGACGATCGCGGCAATATCGGCTGGACCATCGCCGGACCGCTGCCGCGTCGGGTTCAGCATGACAATACGGCGACCTTTCCATTGGATGCCGCAAACTCGGCGGCCGGCTGGAACGGCTGGCTGACGCCCGATCAATATCCGCGCGTGCGCAATCCGGCCAGCGGCCAGCTGGCAACGGCCAACAGCCGCCAATTGAACGGCGCCGACGCCGCCCTGATCGGCGACGGCGGTTTCGACCTCGGAGCCCGCACCCGTCAGGTACGCGACGATTTGAGCGCGCTTGGCAAGGGCATCGACGAGCGCCACGCCTATGGCGTCGGACTCGACGACCGCGCCGTATTCCTGAGCCCGTGGCGGCAGCGGCTGCTGACCGTATTGCAGGCGCCCGGCGCCGCCGACACGCCGGCCAGGCGCGAATTCCTGCGCCTGCTGCAAACGACCTGGAGCGGTCGCGCCAGTGCCGACGCCGTTGCCTATCGCCTGACGCGCGGTTTTTTATATGCGCTGTACGACCAGTTATATGGCGGCGCCGACCTCGCACTGCGCCAGCTCGATGGCGGTGCCAGCATGGCTGGCGCCAGCGCGCGCTGGCCGCAGGTGCTCGCACGCCTGCTCGACGAACACCCGGCCGGCTGGCTGCCGGCGCGCTTTCCCGACTGGCAGGCACTGCAGCTGGCGACCATCGACATGGTCATTGCCGATTTGAGCAAAAATGGCAAACCGCTGGCGGCGGCCACCTGGGGGCAGCGCAATACCGCCGCCATCGCCCATCCGATTGCGGCCAGCTTGCCGTCCTGGTTGCGGGACTGGCTGTCGGCGCCGCACGACATGCTGGCCGGCGACAATAATATGCCGCGCGTGGCGGGCCCCGCTTTTGGCCAGTCCGAGCGCCTGGCGGTTTCTCCAGGCAGGGAAGAACTGGGGATTTTCAATATGCCGGGCGGGCAGAGCGGCCATCCGCTCTCGCCGTTTTTCCTGGCCGGCCACGATGACTGGGTCAATGGCCGGACCGTACCGCTATTGCCGGGCGCGGCACGTTACTCACTGACCTTTGTGAAATAAAAGGGGGGGAGCAAAGCCCGAAATGAAAAAGGCTCCGATCTTGGAGCCTTTTTTGACGCGTGGTCCGGATGTCCTGTTGCTGAGCCTGGTTTCGGCCAGCCCGCGTTTATCAGTGACCGCCGCGGAAGCCGCCACGGCCGCCGCCGTGCCAGCCGCCATGGCCACCGCCGTGACCGCCAAACCAGTAAGCGCCGCCGATGAACAGATCGACCGTCGGCCAGAAGAACGGATCATAGTAATACGGCGATGGACTGTAATAAACCGGGGCAGGGCTGTAATAGACGGGCGCCGGCGTCGTATACACGACGGTTTGCGGCGCCGTGTAGACCGTGGTCGTGGTCGCGGCCGAATCGCCCTGTGTCTGGCTTGAATCGGATGGCGTCGAATAAATGAAGTCGCGGCCCTCGACCGGCCCGCTGCTCGATTGCGAATAGCTCGATTGCGAATAGCTCGGCTGCGGCGGGTAATATGTCGTTTGCGGGACATAATAAGTGGTTGTCGGTGCCGGACTGCTGGCGTTGGCAATCAGCGAGCCGATCACCAGCGCGCCGAGCACGCCGGCGAAGATGCCGGCCCCGTCATTGCCATGATAGCCGCCGCCGCGAGGGCCATCGGCCAGAGCCGGGGTTGATGTCGTTGCTGCCAGCATGCCGGCGACAAGTACTGCAGAAATGACTTTTTTGCTCAACATGATAGATTCCTCGGTTACACGGCACATTCGTTTCGACGTCCGTTTTATATTTTGTGTCCTTATATCACTATAACCGGATTTTTTTAAAAAACTATATCTGCATAAATTCGTTACAATTATTTCCAGTTTTACGCATCACTTTCAGCGACATATCGCTGTATTTCCGGCTGCTTTCGGGCTACCATTTCAGATCTGCCTCACCCGCTTCTTTCCGTCCCATACTTTCCGTCCCATATTGCCGATTCGGTAGCAATTTGCGCAAGCACCGCGGCGAGCGCTTGCATCGTTTGCGCGGCGCCAAAGCCATCGATACAGGCCGGACAGGCTTCCCAAACGGGAGGAACTTCCTCGCGATTTCAGTATCTCTTTGTCAGTATGGACAAGCGAAACTGCCGTGCACAGGATCTGCATGTACCGGATGCATCGGATGTGCCGGATGTGCCGGATGTGCCAATTTACCGCTGTGTCGTTGCCTCGCTGTCCCGCCATGTATCACAAGCCCGATGATATTTCTGCGATGATATTTCTGAGGAGCGGCCAGATGAAAGAAACGCATCTCACGCCCTGTGATAATAAAAACACAACTCACTATACAACAGCGCTCACCGCGGCCGAGGCCGATTCCATCAAGCCTGAACCTCTTTCAAGACAAACATCGACGAATGCGGAGGCGGCCGATCAAGGCCCGGCTAAAAAAGCCCATGCACGGATGAACTATATCGCTGTGAGCGCAGGCCGAATGACGCGCCGAAGTTTTTTGCAAACGGCGAGCCTCGTCGCCTTGAGCTGCCGCACCGCCCGCGTACACGCTGCGCGGGCATCCGCCGGCGCGCCCGGGCAGCCGCCGGCGCTTCGCCCTGTCATGCTTCGCCCAATCACGCTGAACATCAATGGCAAACGCCATCAGCTGCTGATCGAGCCGCGCGTGACCTTGCTCGATGCCTTGCGCGAATATATCGGACTGAGCGGCACCAAGAAAGGCTGCGACCGCGGCCAGTGCGGCGCCTGCACGGTCCTGGCCGATGGACGCCGCATCAATTCCTGCCTGACGCTGGCGATCATGCAGCAGGATGCCGCCATCACCACCATCGAAGGCATCGGCAGCATCAATGCCCTGCATCCGATGCAGGCCGCATTTCTCGAAAAAGATGCGTTCCAGTGCGGCTACTGTACGCCGGGACAGATATGTTCGGCCATTGCGGCCCTCGACGAGGCCGCGGGCGGCGCGCCGAGCGCCGTCACATCCGATGTGCGCAGCGCCACGGTAAATCTGAGCGATGCCGAAATCGCCGAGCGCATGAGCGGCAACCTGTGCCGCTGCGGCGCTTACTCCAATATTGTCGAGGCCGTCCGCATGGTGGCGCAAGGCAAGGCAGGCACGGCACGGAGGCGGACATGAACGATTTCGACTATCACGGCGCCACCGGCCTTGCCGATGCCCTGCAGCACGGCGCGCAGAACGGCAGCGCCTATATTGGCGGCGGCACCAATCTAATTGATTTGATGAAGGCCGGCGTGGTCAGCCCGGCGCGCCTGATCGATCTGAACCGGCTCGGCCGCACCGATGGCCTGGCCGATATTGTCGCGCTGGCCGACGGCGGCGTGCGCATCGGCGCGCTGGCGCGCAACAGCGATATTGCCAACCATGCCCTGATCCGCCAGCGCTATCCGCTGCTGTCGCAAGCCCTGCTGGCCGGCGCCTCGGGCCAGTTGCGCAATCAGGCCACGGCCGGCGGCAACCTGCTGCAGCGCACGCGCTGCTATTATTTCTACGATACCGGCTTCGAGGCCTGCAACAAGCGCGCGCCGGGCTCCGGCTGCGCGGCCCGCGAGGGCTTCAACCGCATTCACGCCATCCTCGGCGCCAGCGATGCCTGCGTCGCCACCAACCCGTCCGACATGAGCGTGGCCTTGGCCGCCTTGCGCGCCACGGTCCGGGTCAGGGGATTGCAGGGCGAACGCGTGATCGCGTTTGGCGACTTTCATCGCTTGCCGGGCGACACCCCTTACCTCGACAGCAATCTCGGGCAGGGCGAAATGATTACCGCGATCGATTTGCCGCCATCGCCGTTCGCGGCCAATTGCCGCTATCTGAAAGTGCGCGACCGCGCCAGCTATGCCTTTGCGCTGGTGTCGGTGGCCGCCGCCGTGGCGCTGCGCGACGGCGTCGTCGGCGATGCGGCGCTGGCGCTGGGCGGCGTGGCGCACAAGCCGTGGCGTGTGCCGGCCGCCGAACAGGCCTTGATTGGCCGCCGTCTCGATGACGGCGCGATCCAGGCCGCCGCCGGGCTGGCGCTGGCCGGCGCGCTGCCGCTCAAGCATAATGCCTTCAAAATAGAACTGGCGCGGCGCGCCATGGCACGCGCCCTGAAAACTGCCGGAGGTGTCGCATGAGCGCCGCCCGAGCCGAGTTGAGCGGGCAGCCAGTGAGCCGCGTCGATGGCCGCCTGAAAGTCTGCGGTCAGGCACCTTATGCGGCCGACTTCAGGCTGCCGGGCATGGTCCATGCCGTCATCGTGCAAAGCACGATAGCCAAGGGCAGAATCAGGCAGATCGAAAGCGGCGCGGCGCTGAATGCGCCGGGTGTGCTGGCAGTGCTCACGCATAAGAATGCAATACGGCTGTCGGCGGCGGCGAGACAGGCATCGCCACCGGAATCGCGCGTGCTGAGCCTGCTGCAGGACGACCTCGTTTCATATAACGGCCAGCCGGTCGCCGTGGTGGTGGCCGACACGCTCGAACATGCGCGGCACGCCGCCCGCCTGTTGGTGCTTGCCTACGAGCCGGCAAGCGCGAGGCTCGATTTTGCACTGGCAAGGCAATATGCGCGCGACGCCGGCAGCATCCTCGGCCAGCCGTCCCACACGCGGCGCGGCGATCTCGACGCCGCAATGGCGGGCGCCGCCCAGCGCCTGTCGCTAACTTACACGACGCCGGTCGAACATCACAACCCGCTCGAGCCGCACGCCAGCATCGCCTCCTGGGACGGCGACAAGCTGACGCTGTACGACGCCACCCAAGGCGTGTCGGGCGCGCGCAAAGCCGTGGCAGGGATATTTTCGATCGCGCCCGAAAAAGTCACCGTCATCTGTCCCTTTGTCGGCGGCGGCTTCGGCTGCAAGGGCTCGAGCTGGTCGCATGTGTCGCTGGCCGCGATGGCGGCCAGAAAAATCGGGCGGCCGGTCAAGCTGGTGCTGGACCGGACACAGATGTTCGGCCCGGTCGGCAATCGGCCGCGCACCGAACAGACGCTGCGCCTTGGCGCGGCGGCCGACGGCGCGCTGACGGCGCTTGCGCATGACGTCATTTCGGAAACCTCGACGATTGAAGACTGGACCGAGCCGTCCGCCCTCGTCACGCGCATGCTGTACGCCAGCCAGACGCAGGCGACATCGCACCGGCTGGTCTCGCTCAATATTGCCACGCCAACGTTTACGCGCGCGCCGGGCGAGGCCAGCGGCACCTTTGCGCTCGAATGCGCGCTCGACGAAATGGCTTACAAGCTCGACCTCGATCCGCTCGAACTGCGCCTGCGCAATTATGCCGAACGCGATCCCGGCGACGGCAAACCGTTTTCAAGCAAGTCGCTGCGCGAATGCTACCGCCTCGGCGCCGAGCATTTCGGCTGGACGCGGCGCAGCCGCCAGCCGGCTTCGATGCGCGACGGTCGCTGGCAGATCGGCATGGGCATGGCCACGGCCACTTACCCGACCCGCCGTTCGCCGGCGCAGGCGCAGGTGCGCGTGAGCGCCGACGGCATGGCACTGGTGCGCTGCGGTACGCAAGACCTCGGCACCGGCACCTACACGGTGATGACACAGGTCGCTGCCGATGCGCTCGGTCTGCCGCTCGATCGCGTGCGTTTCGAGCTGGGCGACAGCCGCATGCCGGCGGCGCCGGTATCGGGCGGCTCGCAGACGGTGGCCAGCGTCGCCCCCGCAGTGCTGGCGGCGGCGCTGAAAGTGCGCGCCAGGCTGATCGACATGGCGATCACGGATGCCCGTTCGCCGCTATACCAGAAAGAGGCGGCCGCCTTGACCATTGTTGACGGCATGATTTGCGAGCGCGGGCAGAATGCCGGCGGCGACGCCATCGCGGCGCTGATCGGCCGCCATCGCGGCCAGCCGATAGAGGCCGAGGCCATGGCCATGGCCGGCGACGAAAAAAAGCAATTTTCAATGCATGCCTTCGGTGCCGTGTTCGTTGAAGCATGGGTCGATGCCGAGCTAGGCACGGTGCGCGTGCCGCGCATCGTCGCTGCCTACGGCGTCGGCAATCTGCTCAATGCCAAGACCGGCCGCAGTCAGCTGATGGGCGGCATCGTCTGGGGCATTGGCATGGCCTTGAGCGAGGAAACCGTGCGCGATGTGCGCAACGGCCGTCATGTCAATGGCAACCTGGCCGAATACCATGTGCCGGTCAATGCCGATATCGGCCATATCGAAGTCCTGGTCGTGCCCGAAAGCGATCCCCATGTCAATCCACTGGGTGCCAAGGGCATAGGCGAGATCGGCATCACTGGCGTTGCCGGCGCCATCGGCAACGCCGTCTATCATGCGACCGGCCGGCGCATCCGCGATTTGCCGATCACGCTCGACAAGCTGGTCTGAAACCGGATTGCGGCTCAGCGATCCGCTGTACGGAAACACGGCAGCCCGGCATCGGCCGGAAACGCTGGCGCGTACCATGCCGGCACGGCTGCTTCGCAAACAGCGAGGCCGCGGCCGGCGCATACACGCTGCGCGGACGGGCTGCGACTGATGCCATGCCAAGGATTCATGTGCCGTCCTGCCGTGCGCGCAAGCTGATGGCCAGCCAAATCATTGCCGCGCTTGCGGCGACTGCAATCCAGACTTCCGCGGCATTCAACGTTTCCCACGATTGTTGCACCAGCATCGGTAAAAAATCGTCCGAGGCCGGGGCAAATTGACTCAGCATGCCCGTATCGAGCTTGAACCAGATGCCTGGCACCAGTCCCAACAGACCGCGAACCACGACCTGGCTCCAGAACCACGAGGTATCGAGATCGAGGGACAACAGCCGGCCAGCCCATTTCAGCATGACACCGGCCATCAGCGGCATGCCCACAGCCCACAAGAACACTTTCGATCTGGCCCAGGCCGACACCAGTATCAACCAGGCGACAGTCGGCATGGCCCATACGATATAGACCGGCAGCAAAGCGAGCACGCGTAGCAAGGACAGATAGAACGGCGGCCTGGCAAATACAATCAGAAAGAAATTCTGGCCGCCGATTGCCGCGTAGATGCAAAAAAGCAGCATTTGCAGCAAAGCCAGGGCCGCCGCGATGGAAATAAACAGTAGCGGCGCCACCAGCAGCGCCATCGCAAACTTGGACAATACGGTATCGCGATCCGATATCGGCAACGATTTCCAGAACAGGATGCTGCGATCGCGCCGTTCGTCGTACAGGCAATTGAGGCAATACATGAAAATGACAAAAGGCATCATGATCAGAATCGGCGCCGCCGTTGCGATATAGGTGTTGGCGACGATTGTGACGACCCCGCTTTGGGCAATCACACCGAGGCGATTGTAGGCCTCGATTGCCATTGCCGGGCGCATGCCGCCGTGGCCATTGATCGAAATATACATATTACCCAGCGAGATAAGCGAGATCAGCAGCATGACGCCGCCCACAGCCAGCGGGGCCTTGAGCATGCTGCCCTTGTTTTCCCAAAATTCGCGCAGCAGCAGCCACTTCATCGTCTTCATGCGTACGTACCTTTCATGGTCGCCACAAACAGGTCAGATATCTCGGGCGTGCGCACCTCACCGAGCGGTTCCAGTTGCGCCCTTGGCACGCCGTCGAACAGCAGCACCGTTTTGCCGAACAAGGCGCGCTCGTCGACCGGCCCCAGCGCCTGGGCGGCCGCCAGCCGGTCCGGCATCACCTGCACTTCGGTAAAGCGCTGGCCGACTTCGTCCATCGAGGCCGACAGCACGATCTTGCCGTCGCGGATGAAGAGCAGGTCGGACAGCATCTGCTCGACTTCCTCGACCTGATGGGTGGTGATGACGATGGTCTTGTTGTCGTCAAAATAATCGCCGAGCAGATTGGCATAGAATTGCTTGCGAAACAGGATGTCGAGCCCCAGCGTCGGCTCGTCGAGCACCAGCAGCTTGGCATCGATGGCCATCACCAGCGCCAGGTGCAACTGCACCACCATGCCTTTCGATAGCTGGCTCACTTTCATGGCCGGCTTGAGCTTGGTGTGGTCGAGATAGCGCTGCGCCTTGGCGCGGTCGAAATTCGGATGCACGCCTTCGATGAAATCGATGGCATCACCGATGCGCAGCCATTGCGGCAAGATGGCGACATCGGCGATAAAGCAGATCTGGCGCATCAACTGATCGCGCTCGGTGCGCGGGTCCAGGCCCAGCACGCTCAGCGCTCCTTCGAACGGCAGCAAGCCGAGCATGGCCTTGAGCGTGGTGGTCTTGCCGGAGCCGTTGGGGCCGATCAGGCCGACGATGCTGCCGCGCTTGATATCGAAATCGACATGATCGAGCACATTTTGCTTGCCATAGCGCTTGCACAGCCCCCTGGCTGAAATAACGATACTCATGCTGCGCCCCCATTTTTTGCGCTATTTAACAGTTGCTCGACGTCGAGCTCGAGGCGGCGCATGCGTTCGAGCGTGGCCGGCCACTCTTCATTGAGAAAATGCGCTCTTTCGGTCGAAAGCAGTTTTTCGCGTGCGCCGCTGCTGACATACATGCCGATTCCCCTTTTTTTTTCCACTAACGATTCCTCGGCCAGTTCCTGGTAAGCGCGCGAGACGGTGATTGGATTGATTTGATAATCGGCCGCGATCTGGCGCACCGACGGCAAGGCATCGCCGGGCACGAGCACGCCGTCGAGCAGCATGCCGATGATGCGGGCCTTGAGCTGGCGATAAATCGGCGCATTGTCATGCCATGCAATTGCCACTGCAGTTCTCCTTGCCCTTGGGAGCGACGATTTGCCGGCCCGGGCATGTGTTTTTTTGATATTTTAGTGTGTTAGTTAACTATAACAGCATGAAAAGTACTGTCAACACTCTTTTGAGCAATTCCATACAAAAGATATCGCCGGTTCAATGAAAAAATAAACGCCCCAGGCTGCCTGCGGTGCAGAGCGCAAGGCTGGGGGGCCGGCAAAGAGGGGAGGGACGAGATGCCGGAAACTGGCCCGGCGCGGCTTTTGATCGCGATCGGCGAAGCAAGCGCGATCAAACTCCGGCGATTAAAGCAGGGTCGATTGAAACTTGCGGATGATGAGCTCGGCTTCGTGAGCGCTGACATCATGCCGCGCCCAGTACAATTTTATCGCCTTATTGATTTCACCGTGCTTTATATACAGCAGCACATCATCGTCCAAGGCATCGCCTGTCTTATCTCCTGCGGCGCAAGCCAGCCCGGCATTTTTCGTCAAGAAATTTAGCTCGCTTTCGATTTTCTTCAGCCGCCTCGATTGTTCTTTCAAAATTGAATATATGAAAGCCAGGGCCGCCAGAGAAAAACCGGAGAGAACGAGAATGGCGTCGAGATTTTCCACAATCAGCTCCCATAGCGTAATAAAGCCGCGGCGACCAGGTCGCCAGCCATTGCCTGCCTTCTTGCTGGTGCGGCCATTTAGCGCAAGCAATCACTATGGCCAATCAGCCAATCAGTGCGCCGGCCGCTTCTGCTTCCCGATGCCGTTCCCTGATGCAGGGCTGGCGAGGCCGGGATTGCGATCTGCCGCCGGCCGCCCCGCCTCGAAGCGATGTCGCTACGGCCCGCCGCGGCCACCGACAGCGCCATAGACCTGACCCGTTGCATAGCTCGATTCGGCGGAGGCCAGCAATACATAAATTGCCGCAAGCTCGGCTGGTTGACCGGGGCGGCCCAGCGGCGTGTCCTTGCCAAACGATGGCAGCTTGTCGTTCGGCTGTCCGCCAGTCACTTGCAACGGCGTCCAGAACGGCCCCGGCGCCACCGCATTGACCCGGATTCCTTTAGGCGCAAGCTGCTTGGCCAGTCCTTTGGTGAAGATCATGATTGCGCCTTTTGTCGCCGCATAGTCGACGATATTTTTGCTGGGATCATAAGCATTGATCGATGCCGTATTGATGATTGTCGCGCCTGGCTTGAACAAGGCCAGCGCCGCTTTCGTAATCCAGAACATGGCGTAGACATTCGTTTTGAAAGTCTCATCGAATTGCGCCGTTGATATATCGAGAATGGAATCTTGCGAGACTTGCCGAGCAGCATTATTGACGAGAATATCGAGTCCGCCGAGCTCGCGCGCGGCATCCGCCACCAGGCGTTTGCAAAATGCCTCGTCCTTGATGTCTCCCGGAATGGCAACAGCCTTGCGGCCCGCGGCGCGTATCAGTTGCACGACTTCGCGCGCATCGGGTTCTTCGGCCGGCAGATAGTTGATCGCCACATCGGCGCCTTCGCGCGCATAGGCAATGGCCGCCGCCCGGCCAATGCCGGAATCGCCGCCCGTGATCAAGGCCCTGCGGCCGCGCAGGCGGCCGGAACCCTTATAGCTGGCCTCGCCATGATCGGGGCGCGGCGTCATCTTGCTTGCCAGTCCAGGCCACGGCTGATGTTGCGCGGGGAACGGCGGTTGCGGATATTCGGTGACGGGATTGGGCGGTGCGCCGGCCGGCGCTGCGGTGCTCGAAGCCTGCGCCGGCATGATTGCTGAGACGAAAAGCCCGGTAGCCACGCCTTCGACCAGTGTTCGCCGCGATTTGTTGATGTTTTCTCCGTCCATATTATTCTCCATAACAAGAGGAATTTTCAGGCAGAGGTCCAATGTCTGCACCATGGGCGGCCCCATGATACAAAGACGCCAGCGCATGCTGTTTGTGGCAGATCACAAGAACGGAAAGCGCGGTCGCTGCCATCAGGCCGGGCCGGCCTGACATGAGAGGCCGCGCCCGGTCTCAGGCGTAAGGCGTGCCTGCCATTGCCGCTTTCAGGGCGAGGCTTCCCTTATCGATAATTGCCAGAAAGGTGGCGTTCGCCGCCTCGGTGTCGCGCCCGCTGCGCTCACCGGTAGGCGGGAAGATCGATCTGGCGGCGCTCAATCCGCTGCGATCGCTGCGCTGGGTCTTGTCGATGAAAAAGCTGTTGCCGATCGCCGTCATCTTTTTCATTTTCAGCGCCGCCGGCGAGGTCTACGGCACGTGCTGGGCACTCTGGGGCAACGATGCCTTTCAGTGGAACGGACTGTGGATCGGCCTTTCGCTCGGCGCTTTCGGCGTCTGCCAGACACTTGCCCAGGCGTTTTTGCCGGGCCCGGCCGTGAGACTGCTTGGCGAGCGCGCGACCATTCTGACCCGCGTCGCCAGCGCGTGCCTGGCCTTGGTCGTCATGGCCTTTGCCAGCCGAAGCTGGATGATTTTTGCGATCATGCCGGTTTTCGCGCTCGGCGGCATTGGCGCGCCGGCCCTGCAGTCGCTGGCGACCCGGCAAGTCCACGAGAACGAACAGGGGCAGTTCCAGGGCGTACTGGCCTCGGCCGTGAGCCTGGCCTCCATCGTCTGTCCGCTGGCGTTTTCGAGCATTTATTTTCTCGTCAGGGCGCAATGGCCGGGCGCGATCTGGCTCGCGGCCCTCGTCGTGTATGCGCTCATCGTGCCTCTCGTGCACGGCTTGCGCTTTACAAAGTCAGCCGCGGCCTCGGCAATGTAGCGAGCTGCATCGGGCTTGCCGTCCCTTGCGCCGGTTTTCGTCACGATTGCGGCATTGCGGCATTGCGACGAAAACCCCGCACGTCAAAATAAATCGAATTGCCCATCGCGCCTGCCGGCCGCCGCCACAGTCGCCGGCCGTTTGAATTGAGAGGCGTCGAGCCCATGAAAACCGGAGGCCCGCTGCCGGTTGATGCCGAGCCGCCTGGCGGCCTTGTCGAAACGCTGGCGGATCAGGTCGGCCCACACGCCTTCGCCGCGCATGCGGCGGCCGAAACCGGCGTCGTAGTCCTTGCCGCCGTGGATGTCGCGCACCCGGTTCATCACACGCGCGGCGCGCTCGGGAAAGTGGGCTTGCAGCCATTGCTCGAACAAGGGCAGCACTTCCCACGGCAGGCGCAGCACGACATAGCCGGCGCGCACGGCGCCGGCCTCGACCGCCGCCTCCATCACGCGCTCCAGATCGGGTTCGGTCACGAAGGGGATGACCGGCGCGATGCTGACGCTGACGGCGATGCCGGCCTCGGTCAGCATGCGGATCGTGCGCAAGCGGCGCGCCGGGGCGGCGGCGCGCGGCTCGAGCGTGCGCGCAATGAGCGGGTCGAGCGTGGTCAGCGTGACGGCCGCCACCGCCAGGCGGCGCGCCGCCATCGCCGACAGGATGTCGAGATCGCGCTCGATCAAGGACGACTTCGTGATCAGGCCGACCGGATGCGCGCACTCCTGCAAGACTTCGAGCACGCGGCGCGTCAGGCGCAAGTCGCGCTCGCACGGCTGGTAGGCGTCGGTGACCATGCCTAGCGCAATCGTCTCCGGCATGTAAGACGGTTTGGCCAGTTCGCGCCGCAGCAGTTCCGGCGCATTGACCTTGGCGATGATCTTGCTTTCGAAATCGAGGCCGGGAGACAGGCCCAGATAACTGTGGGTGGGGCGGGCGAAACAATAAATGCAGCCATGTTCGCAGCCGCGGTAGGGATTGAGCGTGACGCCGAACGGCAGATCGGGCGAGGTATTGCGGCTCAGGATGGTTTTTGCGGTTTCGTGCAGGATCAGCGTCTTGCGCGGCACCGGCCCGGCGCGCCCGTCATCGTCGCCCCGCGTTGTGCCGCAGTGTCGCTGACCGTGCTCCGGAGCGCCTTCTTCGCCGCATTCGCCACTATGGCTGGCGTCATGTTTTTCGCCGCGCTCTTCCGCACCGCCTGCGCCTTGCGTCCAGCCGTCGTCGACCGCTGCGCGCGTCGTCAGTTCGAAACGGTTCTGCAAATTGCTGACCGCGCCGCGCCCCTTGATGCCGCGCAAGGGTTGCACTATGAAAACGCGATGTCCTTCGCCGTCCTGGTCTGCCATCGTCGCCTCGAATACTGTATATATAAACAGTATTGTAGTGGCTTTTTATGGCTCAGGCAATATTCATCCTCACGCTGTTTGATGCGGCAGGACCGCGCTCAAAGGGGAGCGCCCGCCAGCGGCGCGGCGGCTGCCGGTTTGCGGATGCGCATCACGATCACCGACGCCAGCAGGCAGGCGGCGCCGGCCGCAAACAGCGCCGGCTTATACGTCAGCAGCAGCGTGCGCACCAGGCCGGCGCCGTAGGCGGCGCATGCCGCGCCGAGCTGATGGCCGGCGAAGATCCAGCCGAACACCATGCCGGCGCGTTCCTTGCCGAAGGCGGCGCCGGCCAGCTTGACGGTCGGCGGCACGGTGGCGATCCAGTCCAGGCCGTAAAACATGGCAAACATCGACAGGCCATACAGCGTGAATTCGGAATACGGCAGCCAAAGCAGCGACAGGCCGCGCAAGCCGTAATACCAGAACAGCAGCTTGCGGTTGTCGTAGCGGTCCGACAGCCAGCCCGACAAGACCGTGCCGAACAGATCGAAGGCCCCCATCATGGCCAGCACCGAGGCCGCCGGCACCGCGGTCAGGCCGGCATCGCCGCACAGCGAAATGAAATGGGTCTGGATCAAGCCGTTGGTGCTGAGGCCGCAAATGAAAAAGGTCGCAAACAGAATCCAGAAGGTACGGTTGCCGGAGACGCTGCGCAAAATCAGAAAAGGGGTGACAATCGTCAATTTCGGCACCGGCGCAGCGCGGATATCGGTTGCGGGCGCGCTTTGCGGCATTGCGCCGAACGGTGCCAGGCCCAGATCGGCTGGCCTGTTGCGCATGAATAGAAAGGTCAGGACGGCCACCGTGGCGCAGGCGAAAAATACCGGGATGACGGCCGTGCGCCAGCCGTAATGCTCGATCAGCCAGGCCGCAAACGGCAGAAAGATCAACTGCCCGGTGGCCGAACTGGCGGTCAAGATTCCGACCGCCAGGCCGCGATGGCTGTCGAACCAGCGCGTCGAGACGACGGCGCCGAGCACCAGTGCCGTCAGGCCCGAGCCGAGGCCGAGCATGATGCCCCACAGGCCGACCAGTTGCCAGAAGGCCGTCATTTTCGTGGCCAGCACCATGCCGGCAGCGACCAGCGTCAGGGCCGTGCAGACGACATTGCGCACGCCGAAGCGCTCAATCAGGATTGCCGCGAACGGTCCCATCAGGCCGAACAGGGCAAAGCGCACCGCCAGCGCCGATGAAATCTGCTCGGTATTCCAGCCGAACTCCTTGCCCAGGGGCTGCATCAGCGCGCCCGGCAAACCGAGCGCGGCCGACGAGGTCAGCATGGTCAGGAAGGTGAGGGCGATGATGACGTAGCCGTAATGAATGCCGCGCCGGGCAAGCCAGTTTGATAATGCTTGTGCAAACATCGCAACTCCTGTCGAATCGAAAAATTGAGTAAATTGGGAAAGCGCAGGCCGCCGGCTAGTCCGGCTTGCGCGGCCGTTTTGGTGCTTGCGGCGCCGCTTCGGCCGGCGGCGGGAAAAGCGGTACCTGCTGCAGATGATCGCGCACGGCAGCCAGGATCTGATCCGAAATCGGCGCGCCGTGCGTGGCGCGCGCCAGCGTCTGGGCGCCGACCAGCGCCGCCAGCAAGACCATCGCCTGCTGCCGTCCGGCCGGCGATTGTCCTGCTGGCGCGGGTCCGGCAGGCAGAGCGGTGTCGCCGGCCAGCGTCGCCAGCGTCGCCAGCATGGCCTCGATGCCGGCCAGGTAGGCGCCGCGGACTTCGGCCGCGGGCGCGGCGCGCGCCACATCGGTGGCCAGCGCCACCGCCGGACAACCGTTGCCGGCATGGTCGCGGCTTTTGTGCGAAAGAAAGCCGTCGGCAATTTGCTGCGCCGCCGCCGCGCCGTCGCCAGCGCTCTTGATGCGCGCCTGCCAGCGCGCGACCGATTGTTTGAAGGCGTTTTCGCAAGCGATTGCAGCGAGCGCATCCTTGGAGGCGAAATGGCCGTAAAAACCGCCATGGGTCAAGCCTGCGGCCGCCATCAGGTCGGCCACGCTGACGCCGTCTATGCCTTGTTCGCGAAACAGGCGCGACGAGGCTTCTTCGATGGCGATACGGTTTTTATCTGTCTGTGCGCGCGAGACGCGGGCCATGATCGAGCTCCGGCGTGGATGATGAGGTCATCATAGATGATATTCATCATTTATTCAATAGATGATGAACATCATTTATATGAAAGGAATCGCGGCACGCAACCGGTCTCGCATGCTATATTCGCCAGCGGTTCTGCGCATGGCACATGCGTGGTCGACAGGCGCAGTCAAACCAGTGCCGTAAAGAAAAAATAACGAAATGAAAGCCGAAGATTTAACGATATTGGTGAGTATGGAAATGCCGTACGGAAAATACAAAGGGCAGTTGCTGGCTGATTTGCCGGGGCATTACCTTGGCTGGTTTGCACGCGAAGGCTTTCCGAAAGGCCAGCTCGGACAGTTGCTGGCCCTGATGTACGAGCTCGACCACAATGCCTTGCGCGCCTTGCTCGATCCGCTGCGCAGCCGGCCGCGGGCAGTGGCCAAAGGCCGGCGGTCGCCGCCATAGCCGGCACGACAGTCGGCCACAGTCAGCCACAATCGGCCACAGTCAGCCACAATCGGCCACAGTCGGCCACAACTGGCCATAACTGCCCACGACCGCGGTGCGCCTCAGTTCAGTTGGCGCACATCGGCCACCGGCGCCGTGCCGAATCGATCGCTTAACAAATATTCGACCAGTTGCGCCGCCGTTGCCTGCGGCGTAGCCAAATGGCCGTCGCGCTTGAGCGTTTCAAACTTGGCCTTCATGGGAAAGGCCGATTCGTCGCTGGCGCGGATCTCGGCCTGCATGCCGGTGTCGACGATGCCGGGCGCCATGCTGCAGATGCGCAGCGAGGGCGGCGTTTTCAGTGCCGCATCGAGCGCCACGGCGCGTGCATGCTGGTCCAGCGCGGCCTTGCTGGCGCAATACACGCTCCAGCCGGCATAGGCGTTTCTGCCGGCGCCGCTCGAAATGTGCATGATGCGGCGGTCGGCCGCGCCTTCGCTGGCGGCTGCAAATGCCGCGGCCAGCATCAGCGGCGCGCCGACATTCAAGGCGATGGCGGCCGCCAGCCTGCTGCTGTCTTGCCGCGCCAGCGGGCCGACCGGTTGCACGGTGCCGGCATTGTTAATCAACAGGACTGTATGCGGAACGGTATGTGCCTCGCCGAGAAAATCGCGCAGCGCCGGCGTGTGCAGCCAGGCATCGAGCGCCCGGTTGTCGCCGAGGTCGAGCGCGGCCTGCTTCAGCAGGGCCGGGTATTGCTGAGCCAGTGCCTCATTGCGCTGACGCGCCAGCCCGAGCACGGCGATGTCTTGCGCCAAAAGATGGGCGGCAATCGCGGCCCCCAGGCCCTTGCTGTGGCCGCTGACGATGGCTTTCATATTCTGTCCTTGGTCTTGAATCGGTGTACGGGTTGCGCAGTGCGGACCGGGGCCCGGCGCCCCAGCCGCGGAAAGTTCAGTGCGCTGGAATTTGTTTTATAGCAACATCATGCCGCTATTTGCTGAATTTGTGTAGACATCTTATTCATCATCGCGTTAATTTTCATATATTAATTTAAATCAACGAATACAATGGTGTGAATTACAGTACAGAAATAACGACCGCAATCGCGCGCAGCGCGCCCCAATTTTAGAGGATATACATTGAAAAAGTCCTTTCTGCTGGCCTCGGTAACGCTGTCTTCCGCGCTTGCCTATCCGTTTGCATCGCCATTGCATGCGCAAGAAGTACAAAAACAAGACATGCAAAAGCACGATATGCAATACATGTCGAAAGCAGCGGCCACGCCCGCCGGTGCGACTGCTGCGCAAGCAGCGCAGCCAGCGGGGGCGCAAAATGCCGAGCAAAAAGCCGGCAAGGGGGCGCCGCCGCAACGGCCGCCGCGTTTGCCCGAGCCGCCCGTCAGAACACTGTTCGATTCGCCGTTTCTGACGACGATACAGACGGCGCTCAAGGAGTTCCAGGCGGTCTGGTATGCGCCGATACCGCTCAAGGAGAAGATCGACAAGCTCGACAATTTTGCTTTTTCGGCCGACTCGCAAAAGAAGCTGGAAGCAGCATTCGGCCGCGGCCAGCCGCTGCACGTGAATAAAAAGCTGGTCGCCGGCGGCACCGATCTCGACGTGCTGTTCGAGCCGCTCAGCTATACCGACGCCGCCAGCGGCCAAACAATCAGCTGGGAAGCGCTGCACAGCGTGACCCATTTCAATCGCAGTTACACGCATGCCAGCGGCAGCGGCAGCTGGCCCCGTCTCAGTTTCGAGAATGGCAGCGGCGGGCAGCTGGCGCTCAATGGCAGCAGCTATCGCAGCGAACTGACGCCGGACAAGTCGAGTTTTTGGAGTGGCCACAGCAATGTAACGATACCGGAAATCGTGTATAGCCAGCGCGGTGAACAGCAGCTGCGCATCGCCGACGTGAAAATCGCATCGAGCCTGGCGCGCCATGCGAAACTGCTCGATATGCGCAGCGACATGACGCTTGCCGAAATCAACTGGAACCGCGATCGCGTCGGCCCCGTACGCTATGCGCTGGCCGTCAAAAACCTCGATGGACAAGCCTTGAGCGAGATGCAGCGCGATCCGGCGCTTTCGCAAATGCCGCCGGCCGGCCCGGCCAGGCAAGCCTGGCTGGCGACCAACCATAAATCGCTGCTGAAATTCCTGACGCCGTCGAGCAGTTTCGAATTGCAGGATTTCTCGCTGACCTTCCATGAAGTCAAAGCGACGCTGACGGGGCGCGCCGGCTTCGTCGGCGCCCGTCAGGCCGATTTCGCCCAGCCTGCCACGCTCTGGAACAAGATCGTCGCCCATTTCGATCTGCGGGTGCCGGTCGCGCTCGTCGAACAGGTCGCCCATGCGCTGTTTGGCAAGGGCAAGGATGCCGCCGGCCAGAAAAAAGCCGAGGCCTCCGCGACCGCCATGGTCGAGGGCTTGAAGAAAAATTTACTGGAAAAGAAATTCATACGGATCGAAAACGGCGTCATCATCAGCAGCTTCGATTTCAAGCTCGGCAAGCTGGCGATCAACGGCAAACCGTTGGCGGTTCCGGCGCCCGGTTCGGCCGTCAAGCCGGCACCCAAGGCTGCACCTAAAACTGCGCCCAAGTCCGCACCCGAGCCGCTGCCGGCAGCGGCAAGCGGAAAATGAGCGGGCGCTAATTTGCTGATTGGTCAGCAAATTAGCCGGTGAACGACTGGGCCGACCGGCCTGGCGGCAAAGGCGCCGCCTCAGCGCTTGCGCGCCACCCAATCGATCAGCGCGTCGGTGGCGGCGCGCGCGGTCGCCAGGCTACCGCTGTCGCTGTTTATCATCGCCACCACGATGTAGGCGCGATTTCTGCTGTCGGGGACGAAGCCGGCGATCGCCACCACATTTTTCAGCGTGCCGGTCTTGATCCGCGCGCGCGCTGCGGCCGGGCTGGTCTTCAGGCGCCGCTTCATGGTGCCGTCAAGCCCGGCGATCGGCAGGCTGGCCAGAAATTCGGGCGCCCAGTTGCTGGCGCTGGCCACCTGCAGCAGCGCCGCCATCTGCGCCGCGCTGATGCGCTCGGTGCGCGACAGGCCCGAACCGTTTTCGAGTACCAGTCCGGCATCGCTGATATCGTGCTGCCGGAACCAGGCGCGCACCACTTGTTCCGAGCGGGAGCCGGTCGGCAGCTTGTCGTTTGCCGGCGTGCCGGTGGCATCGCCGGCCGCCGCCTCGCCAAAAGATGCCGCGCGGTCGCCGTCGGGCGCCTCGGCCGGCGCAAAGCTGCCCAGGCTTAAATACAGAAGACGCGCCAGCGTATTGTCCGATTGCTTGTTAATGTCGCGCACTAGCTCGCCGAGCGGCCGCGCCTGATGCTCGGCCAGCAGGCGCGTGCCGGCCGGCGTCGCTTCTTCGCGGCTGCCGCCATCCCAGGTGCCGCCGAGTTTGATCCATAAGGCGTGCACCAGGCGCCGCGCATATTCCTGGCGCTCGAGGACGTTGATGCTGGCCGAGGCTTCGCAATTTCTCGGGTAGCTGCCGTGCAGCGTCACCCGCAGTTCGCCACCCTCGGTACGGCTGACGCTGGGCGGCAGCCAGCCGCTGCCCCAATTGCCGCACTCAGCGTCGCTGAGCGTCATGTCGGACACGACCGTGACGCCTTCCAGTTCCGGCGTGCTGCGCACCTGTACCGGTTCTTGCTCGCCGCCCTGCAAATCGAGCTGCAACAGATTCTGGTTGAGCAGCAAGGCATCGGGAATCACGTTATACGGGAATTCAGGCGCCTCATCGAAGGGCGCCGCCCCGAGTTCGGGCCGGGCCGGCAAAAATAGCTGGCGATCGACGACCAACTCGCCATGAATGCGCCGGATGCCCTGATAACGCAGGCTTTGCAGCATTTTTTGCAAGGCTTCCCAGCTCAGGTCGGCATCGGCACCGCCGCGCAAAATCAGATCGCCTTCGAGCGTTTCGCCGAGCAGCGTGCCATTCGTGCGCAATTCCGTACGTCCGCGAAATACGGGGCCCAGCGTTTCGAGGCCGATATAGGTCGTCAACATTTTCATGGTGGAGGCCGGCTGCATGGCTTGCCTGGCGCGATGCGCGAGCATCACTTTGCCGTCGGACACGCGAATGACCATGGCCGCCATCGACTCTTCCGCAATATTTGCTTCGCTCAGCAATTTCCCGACCGGCGCCGGCAGCGCTGCCTGTGCTGCCTGTGCTGCCGACAGCAGGGAAATCAAGGTACAGGCAAAAAACAATTTGAAGACGGGCAGGCGCGGCATGGGATTCCAATCAAAATCAAAGCAATCCGAAATATAGCGCACTCGCGCGGGCCACAGGCGATTTGCGTACGCACAAATGACTTGCCGTTGCGATTTTTATTCCAGAGCCGGGATCGGCTCGGGAACGCGGCCATAAAAGGATGGCCGCCGCCGATAGAAAAAAAGCAAATATAAAAACGCAAAATCATTCGTTTTTATTTTTCATGGGCGGCCCTACCATTTCCGCAATGCCTTCCCCCATCGTCCCGGAACAGGACCACTACAGGATTACTTTATGAGCATTGTCTTATTGGGCGGCAGTCCGGCTGCCGTTTCCGGCTCCGGCCGTCTGCTGCAGCACATCGGCGACTTGCTGGCGCAGCGCGGCCATCGCGTCGGCGCAATCGCGGTGCGCGACTTGCCGCCGCGCGCGCTGTTGCATGCCGATCTGTCCGATCGCGCCATCGCCGATGCCTGCAATCTGGTGGCCGAGGCCGAGGCCATCGTCGTCGCCACGCCCGTGTATAAGGCATCCTATTCGGGCATCTTGAAGACGTTTCTGGATTTGCTGCCGCAGCATGGACTGGAAGGAAAACTGCTGCTGCCGGTTGCGACCGGCGGCAGCCAGTCGCACATGCTGGCGCTCGATTACGCCTTGCGGCCGGTACTGGCGGCGCTGTCGGCAAAACATGTGCTGACCAGCATTTACGCGACGCCAGAACAGATGGCCTGGAGCGATGAGCATGGCCTGAGCCTGGCGCCAACCATTGCCACGCGCGTCAATTACGGCGTCTGCGAGATGTCGGCAGCCCTCACCGCACAGCATCGCCGCAGCGCGCAGACCGAGCGGCGCCGGCCCGCCATCGCGCCCAGGCAGATGGCGCAGCAGCAGTCAGCCTGACGCCGGCACCGCATTTCGATTTTGCCGGCGCCGGGATCAGGCCTGGCGGGCCCGATACCAGGCAAGCACGCGCCCAGGCAGCCGGTACAGCGCGCGCAGCATCAGCAGCGTCAGCAATGCCTCGATCAGCGTCGCCAGCAATGCCGGCAGCATGCTCCAGCGTTCGGCCCGGCGCCTGAATTTGGCCATGGCGCGGTCGCGCGAAATTTCGATGCTGTCGTAAAAAGTCGGCACCACCAGCAAGGTCAAGATGGTCGAGGTGACGGTGCCGCCGATGATCGCGATTGCCAGCGGACGGTAAAATTCTCCGCCTTCGCCAAGGCCGATGGCGACCGGCAGCATGCCGGCGATCAGCGCGAAAGTGGTCATCAGTATCGGCCGCAAGCGCATCCGCCCCGCATACATCAGCGCTTCTTCGCGTTCATGGCCTTCGGCTTCGTATTTGCGGGCGCAATCGAGCAGCAAGATCGCATTTTTGGCCACCAGCCCCATCAGCATGATGACGCCGATGAAACTCATCAGGTTCAAGGTCCCTTTGGTCAGCAGCAGGGCCACCACCACGCCGATCAGCGACAGCGGCAAGGACAGCATCACCGCGACCGGCGCCGTGAACGAGCCGAACTGCATCACCAGAATCAGATACATGAGGCCGATGCCCGACAACAGCGCGATCAGCATTTCGGTGAACAATTCCTTCTGGTCGCGCGAGGCGCCGCCCAGTTCGACTCCATAACCGGGCGGGAAATCGATGGCCTTGGCCAGCGTGAGGGCGTCGGCCGTGATGTCGCCGGGCGAGCGCCCCTGGGCATTGGCCGACACCGCAATCATGCGCTTGCCGTCGGTGTGCGTGATTTTCGACGGCCCCTTGCTCATGGTGATGGTGGCGATCTGGTCGAGCGGCACCATGACATTGCTGCCGGCGACGGCAATCGGCAAGTGTTCGATATTTTCCGGCTTGACCCGGTCTTCGGGCGCCAGCCGCACCGCGACATCGCGCGATTCGCCGGTCGGATCGACCCAGTCGCCGACTTCGACGCCGGCAAAGGCGACGCGCAAGGCTTGTGCCGTATCGTCGACCGAAATGCCGAGCGAATTGGCCAGGCCGCGGTTCAGTTCGATCTTCAATTCGTCTTTCGGCTCCTGCTCCGACAGGCCGACATCGACGGCGCCGTTGACTTGCTTGAGTTTATCCATGAAGTCGCTGGTAATGGCCATCAGCTTGCGCGCATCGGGGCCCGAGAACTGGATCTGCACCGGCTTGCGCGTGCCATTGTTCAAATCGTCGAGCACGACATATTCGGCGCCGACCAGCTGCGCCATCTTGGCGCGCAACTCTTCGGCGATCGGCAGCACGCCGCGCTTGCGCTCGGTGCTCTTGCCGATATCGACATAGACGCGGCCGCCGGTGGCATTGACGTTGCTGTTGGTAAATTTGGTCTCGGCGATGGTGCGCGCCAGTTCGGCCGCCTTTTCCACTTTCAGGCGGTTGTACGGCAGGCTCGATGAGGACGGCGTGCGGATTTCGATGGCAATCGTGCCGTTGTCGGCCACCGGCAAAAAGCTCGAGCCGCCGAAGGCGAGGTGCAGGCAGATCGCGCCGACCAGGCTCAGCAGGGCAATCGAAGTCATCCATTTGCGGTGCTGCAGGGCCCAGGCGATCACGCGGCCGTAGCGGTCGGCCTGATGGTCGAACCAATTGTTGAACCGGGCCAGATAGCGGCTCAGGCCGCGCTTGGGCGCGTCATGATGGCCGACCGGATCGCCCCAATAGGCCGACAGCATCGGATCGAGTGTAAATGAAATGAATAGCGAGACCAGCACCGAACTGGCCACCGTCAGCGCAAACGGCCGGAACCATTCGCCCGACACGCCCGGCATGAAAGCGACCGGAATGAAGACGGCGATGATGGAAAAGGTGGTCGAGGCCACTGCCATGCCGATTTCAGCGGTGCCGTCAGCGGCGGCGCTGCGCCGGTCCTTGCCCATTTCCATGTGGCGCACGATGTTTTCGCGGACCACGATGGCATCGTCGATCAGCACCCCGATCGCCAAGGACAGACCCAGCAAGGTCATGAAATTGAGCGTAAATCCGCACAGCCAGATCGCGATAAAGGCCGCCACCACCGAGGTCGGCAGGCTGAGCGCCGTAATCAGCGTCGAGCGCCAGGAATTGAGGAAGACATAGACCACGAAAATGGTCAGCACGGCGCCGAACATCAGCGAATCGATGACATTGTTGAGACTGTTTTCGGCGTTTTTGCCGCCATCCTGGGTAATTTCGAGCTTGGTGCCGGCCGGCAGCGTCTTGTTAATCTCGGTCACCAGTGCCCGCACCTTGTTGGACGCGCTGACGGTGCTGGCCTCGCGCGAGCGGGTAATCGAAATGCCGACATTGGGGTTGCCGTTACGGATGCTGAAGCTGTTGAGCTCGGCAAAACCGTCGCTGATCGAGGCCACCTGCGACAGCCGCACGATCTGGTTGCCGCGCCGTTTGACGACGATCTGCTCGAATTCGGCCGGCGACTCGATGCGTCCGACCAGCCGCAGGTTTTGCTCGACCAGCGCGCCGCGCAATTTGCCGACCGGCGCCGTGGTGTTCTGGGTGCGCACCGCGGCCACCACCTCGCTGACCGAGACATTATATTCGCGCAGCTTTTCTGCGTGCAGCAAGACGCTCAGCTCGCGCTTGAGCGAACCGCCGACCTCGACCTCGGCCACGCCATCGATGGCGCGGAAGCGGTCCGACAGATCGTCTTCGGCAATCCGCGAGATCTCGGCATGCGAGAGCGAGGTCGAGGACAGGGCCAGTTGCATGATCGGTTGCGCCGACGGGTCGACGCGCTGCAGCACCGGTTCGCGCATTTCCACCGGCAGCTTGTAGCGCACCGAGGCGATCGCATTGCGCACCTCGTCGGACGCCTCGATCATGTTCTTGCTGAACAAGAACTGGATCACGAAAGTGGCGCCGCCTTCGTTCGAGGTGGTATTCATCTGATAGACGCCGGTAATGCTTTGCAACGCCTTTTCGATGCGGTTGGCAATTTCGCGCTCCGACGTTTCGGGCGAGGCGCCGGGGTAGGGCACGGTCACCACCAGAACCGGCATTTCGACGTCGGGGGTCTGGTTGACGCGCAGCTTTTTCAGCGCCAGCATGCCGACGGCCATCAGCGCGATGATGATGACAATCATCGCCACCGGCCGTTTGATACTGAAGTCGGAGAGGAACATGGCTTATTTTCCCTTGCGGTCAGCCGGCGCCGGCAAAGATGGCGCGGCGGCAGGCACGGGCACGCCCGGTGCCGGCGCGCCGGCCGCGGCCACCGCCACCGTCTTCTGGCCATCCTTGAGCGTGGTGACAGGATTACGCATCACCTGCTCGCCGCTGCTCAGGCCGGCCTTGACCACCACCTCGCCGCGGCGCGCATCGCGTTCGCCGAGGGTCAACGGCACGCGGTTCACGACCCCGCCCCTGACGCGCCAGGCGTAGGCTTTGTCGCCATTGCGCACCAAAGAGGCGTCGGGAATCGTCAAAACATCGGTGCTGCTGGTTTCAATCCGGCCTTCGGCATACAGCCCGGCCACGCCCGGTTGCCGGCCGTCGACGAATTCGACCAGCACCTCGACCTGGCGCGTGGTCGGATCGGCGCTTGGCGCGATGCGCTTGACGCGCCCCGAAAAATCCTGGCCCGGATAGCCGTTGACGCTGAAAACGACGGCTTGTCCGATCTTGACGCTGCTGATCTTGTCGGCCGAGACCAGGCCTTCCAGGCGCAGGCTGACCGGATCGATGACCTTGACCAGTTCCTTGCCGATTTGCGCCGTGTCGCCGGGCGAGACCTTGCGTTCGCTGACGATGCCGTCGAACGGCGCCCGCACGGCGGTGCGCGTCATCTGCTGATGGGCCTGTACCGCGCGCGACCTGGCGGCGGCCAGATCGCTCTGCGTCGTATTGCGGTGCACTTCGGCGTCTTCCAGCTGCTGGGTCGAGGTCATGCCCGAGGCGCGCAGCGTCTTGAGGCGCTGCAGCTGCCGCTCGGCCTGCTCGAAGGCCTGGTTGGCGGCGCGCGCGGCTTCGTCGGCCGAAGTCATGCCGTCACGGATCGCGGTATCGTCGAGGCGCACCAAAAGGTCGCCGCGCCTGACTTTTTCGCCGTTTTCCTTCAGTACCTGCAAGACCACGGCCGAGACTTCGGCCCGCAGATCGGCATGCCGTTCCGGTTGCACGGTGCCGGTAATGACGGGGCCGGAAGCGAGCGCGCTGCTATGAATGGTGAGCAAATCCTCGGGAGCGATCAACAGCGGCTGGCTGGCCGTCGCGCTCTTGTCGGCCCCCTTGTTGCAGGCGGCGAGCGGAATGGCGAGGGCAAGGGCAAGCAGGGTTTTGCGTAACATGGAGGGCTCCGGAGAAAGGCGAGGATGCGTGTCAAAAATACGCGTCAAAAAGATGACAATTTCGCCACAATCAGCACAAGGCGCAAAGTATCCATGAGGCCGCCCCTTGGTGTCAATCGCGGCCTTGCAAGCTGTGGTATTTGGTATAACGCAGCCCGGCCCGCCTACCGTTTCGCCAAGAACGGAGCGGCGCCTAGACGGCGATGAAGCGCATCTTGAAACTCTTGCCCTTGATGCTGCCGATATTCTCGGCGGCGCTGTTGTTGACGCGATTAGTGCCGCACAAACGCGCCAGCGCCTGTTTTGCGCTGGCGCGCTCGAGCGCCACATAGGTGATGAATTCAAAGACATTGATCTTGCCGACCTGGTCCTTGACCAGGCCGCCATCGCCGGTCAGCGCGCCGAGCAGATCGCCGGGGCGCAGCTTGTCCTTCTTGCCGCCCATGATGGCCAGCGTCACCATCGGCGCGCGCAGCGCGGTCTGCGCGGCATTTGGCGCCGGCTCGGTGCCGGGCTCGGCGTCGAGTTCTTTCAGGTCGTGCCATTGCACCGGCCCGTGCTGGTATTGCTCGATCAATTTGACGAACTTCTTTTCGTTCGGCGCGCACAAGGACAGCGCCAGGCCCTTGTCGCCGCCGCGTCCGGTACGGCCGATGCGATGAATATGGACCTCGGTATCGCGCGAGACATCGACATTGATCACCGCGCCGAGCGAGGCGATATCGAGGCCGCGGGCGGCGACGTCGGTGGCGACCAGCACCGAGCAGCTGCGATTGGCGAACAGGACCAGGATTTCATCGCGCTCCTTTTGCTCGAGTTCGCCATACAGCGCCAGCGCCGAAAAGCCCTGCGCGCGCAAATGCTCGGCCAGTTCGCGGCAATGGACCTTGGTATTGCAAAAAGCCAGGGTCGAGACCGGGCGGAAGTGATTCAGCAGGCGGGCACACGCCTGGTCGCGCTCGTCGAAGCCGATTTCGTAAAAACGCTGTTCGATCTGGGTCTCGCTGTGCTGCGACTCGACGATCACTTCCAGCGGATTGCTCAGAAAGGATGCCGTGGCGCGCCGGATGTCGTCGGGATAGGTGGCCGAAAACAGCAGCGTCTGGCGGCGCGCCGGGCAGGCGCTGACGATGCCGGCGATTTCATCGAAAAACCCCATGTCGGTCATGCGGTCGGCCTCGTCGAGCACCAGCGTCTGCACCGTCGACAAGTCGATGCTGGCGCGCCCGAGATGGTCGCGGATCCGGCCCGGGGTGCCGACCACGATGTGGGCGCCGTGCTCGAGCGAGGCGATTTGCGGCCGCATCGCCGTGCCGCCGGTCAGGGTCAGGACTTTGATGTTGCCTTCAAGCCGGGCCAGCCGGCGCAACTCTTGCGCGACCTGATCGGCCAGCTCGCGCGTCGGACACAGCACCAGGCCCTGGATCGCAAAATACGATGGGTTCAATTTCGCCAGGATGCCGAGACCGAAGGCAGCCGTCTTGCCGCTGCCGGTCTTGGCCTGGGCGATCAGGTCGCGCCGTTCGAGAATAATGGGCAGACTCTCGGCCTGAATCGCCGTCATCTGCAGATAACCGAGCGAATCGAGGTTGGCCAGCATGGTCTGGCTCAGGGCGAGGGTGGAAAACGAAGCGGCGGAATTGGCGGGCACGGTGGTGGTCACGATTGAACTTTATCTGAAAGCTGGCATGCAATGCATGATGCCAGACTATAGGCTGAACGGGCGGTTTGCGGCAAATTATAGGAAACTGCGAGGAGACGGCGGCAAATGGTGGCAAACGGCGCCAAACAAAAAAGCCCAGCTGCAAAAGCCGGGCTTGTCGTCGTATCGCGCCGCAAGGCATTGCCGCCGTGTTGATTGCCGTATTGCGTTGCGCGGGTTTTTTGCTTAATTTCTTGCTTATCTAGCATGTTTGGTTGCGGGGACAGGATTTGAACCTGTGACCTTCGGGTTATGAGCCCGACGAGCTGCCAGACTGCTCCACCCCGCAGGCGAATTATATAACAATTAAGCAATCGGTGCAATATTGATTGATTTTATCTATTGAGGGCAGCGCCAACATGCGCCCGCGCGGGCCGGCAGGCAGCGGGCAGGCAGCGATTACGGCGCGCCGCCAGCGACTGTCTATCGGATCGGCTATGATAAGAATGTCGCAATAAATTCATAAGCTTATCTGTTACTTTACAGTTTAGCCGCCGGCCAGCGGACCAGACCGGCACCGGTGGGCCGCGTCAACCGATCTGTTTCATCTTGAAATGAAAATGAACGGGAGCCATCAGCCATGCCCAGTTTGCGCAAGAAACGATTGATCGAGCCGCCGCCGGTGGCCGCCAGCATCGATAGCCGGAACGGGGGGGCCGCCGCTGCGCAGTTGGCGGCGCAGCGGCGCGAGCTCGCGGCGGGCCTGGGCGCGCCGTGTCCGCATGTCTCGCCCAAATTCCTGTACGACGCCCTCGGCTCGCGCCTGTTCGAAGCCATTTGCGAGTTGCCCGAATACTATCCGACCCGGACCGAGGGCGCCATTTTCGACGCCAGTCTGCCGGCCATCGCCGCCGCCGCCGGTCCCGGCACGACCCTGATCGATCTCGGTGCCGGCAATTGCGCCAAGGCCGCGCGCTTGTTTGAACTGTTGCGGCCGCTCCAGTATGTGCCGATCGATATCTCGGCCGATTTTTTGCGCGATGCGCTTGAGCGCCTGCGCCTGCGTTTTCCGGCCATTGAAATGACGGGCCTGGGCCTCGATTTCTCGCATGAACTGCGGTTGCCGGACGGCGTGCGGCGCGCCCGCCGCCTGTTCTTTTATCCGGGTTCATCGATCGGCAATTTCTCCCCGATCGAGGCGACGGCCTTTTTGCGCCGCTTGCGCGCCGCCTGCGACGCCGACGGCGGACTGCTGATCGGCGTCGACCTGGTCAAGCAGCATGAGGTGCTCAATGCCGCCTACGACGATGCGCTCGGTCTTACGGCCGCCTTCAATCTCAATGTGCTGCGCCACCTCAACCGCTTGCTGGAAGCCGATTTCGATGTGCGCCAATGGCGTCACCGCGGCTTTTTCAATGCCGAGCTCAGCCGCATAGAAATGCATCTCGAAGCGCGCAGTGCCGTGACCGTGCGCTGGGCTGGCGGCAGCCGCCATTTTGCCGAAGGCGAAAGCATTCATACCGAAAATAGCTATAAATACACGATTGCGGCCTTCGTTTCGATGCTCAAGCTGGCCGGTTTCGGTCAGCCGCGCGTCTGGCAAGACGAGGCCGGCTGGTTTGCCGTCGTGCACGCCAGCGCAATATAGATCGGACCCGATATCGCTGCCGCGACAGGCGATGGGACACATCAGCAAGACATACCGGCGGCAACGTTTTACCGGAACCGCGCTCAAGGAGAATCAGACATGCAGCGACCGATCTTGCCGCAGCGTATGCGCACCGAAACCACGCCATTGCCTTCGCTGCGCGCTTTGGCGGCCCAATTTGCGCACATCCGGCGGCGTTCGCTGGCGCTGGCCGCGCCCTTGTCCGAAGAGGATTGCGGTGCGCAATCGATGGCCGATGCCAGTCCGGTCAAGTGGCATCTGGCGCATACCACCTGGTTTTTCGAAACATTTATCCTTGAAACATACGAGAGCGGCTTTAGGCCTTTCGATCCGGCGTTTCGCATCCTGTTCAATTCCTATTACAACGGCGTCGGCGCGCGCCACCCGCGCCCCGAGCGCGGCCTGCTGACGCGTCCGGGCCTGCCGACCATCATGGCCTACCGCGCCGCCGTCGACGAGCGGATCGGCGCGCTGTTGGAGGCCCCCTCGGACCACGGCGCGGACCCCACGCATGCCGGGCTCGCACGTTTGCTGCAGCTCGGCCTGCAGCACGAACAGCAGCATCAGGAATTGCTGCTGACCGACGTCAAGCATTTATTGTCTTTCAATCCGGCCATGGGAGCCTACGCGGCCTCGGCCCTGCCGGCCAGTCCGCAGGCGCCCGCGGGACACGGTGCATTGGGCTGGCAGCGGCTCGGCGGCGGCGTGCACGAAATCGGCCACGGTGGCGATGGCTTTTGCTTCGATAACGAAATGCCGCGCCACCGGCAATTCATCGAGCCGTTCGAATTTGCGCGCCGCCTGGTGAGCAACCGCGAATTTGCCGCCTTCATCGAGGCCGGCGGCTACCGCGATCCGGCGCTGTGGCTGGCGGAAGGCTGGGATCTGGTCTGCCGCCAGCAATGGTCCCATCCGCTGTACTGGCGTCGCGACCCCGAGCGAGACGGAAAATGGCTCGAATTCACCTTGCACGGTCTGGGCCCGCTCGATCCCGAGCGGCCCGTCACGCACGTCTCGCTATTCGAAGCCGATGCCTATGCACAATGGCTGGCAAGCGGCCATGCAGCCGGCGCAGACCACGGCGCTACCCGTTTGCCGACCGAAGCCGAATGGGAATGCGCCGCCGATGCCGCCAATGCGGCCAAGATCACCGAACTGGCGCAGTATGGCCATCTGCATCCGCATGCGGCTGCCGACGGCGACCAGATCTCCCAGCTGTTTGCCGATTGCTGGCAATGGACCAGCAGCAGTTATGCGCCATACCCCGGCTTTAGCGCCGCCGCCGGCGCCATCGGCGAGTACAACGGCAAGTTCATGATCAACCAGTATGTCTTGCGCGGCTCGTCGTGTGCGACGCCGCCCGGCCATAGCCGCAACAGCTACCGCAATTTTTTCCCGGCCGGCGCCCGCTGGCAGTTCAGCGGCATCCGGCTGGCGCGCTCAGTCTGACGCACCGGGCCCGGCGCGCCGACTGCGGCGCTTCGAGACTGCCGCGCTTCGATTGCCGCGCTTCAGTCGCCGGCGCCACAACTCAGTGCAGGCCGCCGATATGGCTCAGGTCGCGCAAATTCATCCAGATGAACAGCGCCTTGCCGACGATGTTGCGGTCCGGCGCAAAACCCCAATAGCGGCTGTCGAGGCTGTTGTCGCGGTTATCGCCCATCATGAAGTACTGCCCGGCCGGCACCGTGCAGGCAAAGCCGCTGCTATCGTAGTTGCACAGTTCGTGCTGCGGAAAATCATCGGGCGCCGTTTGCAGATACGGCGGCTGGGCCGGATCGTTGAGAATCCGGTGCCGAACCGTGCCGAGCGTTTCCTCATACTGTTTTTCCGATGTCAGGCGGGCATCGTCGAGACGATCGGGAAGATTTTGATACCGCAGCGGCCGGCCGTTGATCGTCAGGCGCTTGTCGGCATACACGATGCGGTCGCCGGGCACGCCGACCACGCGCTTGACGAGATTGACGGACAGGTCGCGCGGCGAACGAAACACCATGACATCGCCGCGTTGCGGCTCGCCTGTCGCAAAGATTTTCTTGTTAATGACAGGCAGCCGCACACCATAGGCGAATTTATTGACGAGAATGCGGTCGCCTATCATCAAGGTCGGCAACATCGATTCCGACGGGATTTCGAACGGTTCGAACAAGAACGAGCGCAGCACGAAAATTGCGGCGATCGCAGGAAACAGGCTGCCGCTGTAATCGATCCAGGCCGGCACCTTGTTCAGGCGGGCCAGCAGGGCGGCGCGGGCGGACTGCTGGCCGGCTTGCGCCGGCGGCGTCAGCTGCGCGCATGAGGCATCAAATTGCGCCAGTTCGAGCGCTGCGGCGCGGCGTCGCCGCTGTTTCAAAAACAGGGCATCGGCCGCATATATGGCACCGCTGACCACGGTGGCGCCGAGCAGCAGCGCGGGAAAATTATTCATCATCAGTTGCAGGGACATCGGTGTTTCCTTCCTTATTCAAAGCAATTGTCTGGTTTTGCACCGCGGCTGGGAGCGGCGCCGCCAGCAAGGCCTTCAGCGACGAATAGCGCGGACCGGCCAGGACCAGCAGTTGCAGCGCGATACTGGCAGCGATCAGCAGCGCGCCCGGCGACAGCAAATCGAAGCCCCATATTTCGTGGGCCGCCTGGTAGGCATAGCCGGCGCCGATCAGATACAGGCACAGCACGGTTTCGATGATTTCGAGGCGCCGGTAAGACGGACCCAGGTGATGGTCGAGCGGCCGCGGCTTGCGGCGCAGGTAATACTGCAGACTCGAGTACCAGGCCGCAGCGCACAAAGCCATGCCCGCCAGACGCGCCAGCAGCAGGCTGCCATCGATGGCGGCGCGCTGCCAGGCGGCCAGATAATTACCGGCCAGTACAGCCAGCAAAAAACAGGCCGGATACAGGCAGTAGGGATTGACCAGGTCGCCGAGCGCGCGCCGCTCGAGCGACGCCCGGCGTCGGGCCGGCAGCGGAATACGCCTGTAAATGCGGTAATAGGCCAGTGCCCCGTATACTCCTTCGAGCGCGATCCAGCCCAGCATCGGGGCGTACAGCACAAGCCAGCCGGCCTCGGCGTCCGGGCCTTGGTCGGTGCCGGGGCCGGCGGTCAGGCGCCAGACAAAATAGAGCAAGCAGGCGGCGCCGGCACCGCGCGCCAGCCAGACGCTGCTGCCTGCCGCTGCCTGCCGGCGCGCAAATGCCGGATTGCTGTCGAGCCACTCCGGATTTTTGCTCAGAAAAGAATGCCGGATCAGGCGGAAATAAATCGGCGCCGATAAAAAATACAGAATCACCACCTGGCTGCAGGCAACGAGATAGAGCACGGCAGTTTGCATTTATTGGGGTCCCTTTTGCAGTTTGGCCAGCGCTTGCGCGAACGCGCCGCTGATATCGGCGACCGACAGGCCTTTGGCGGCCAGTCCGCCGACCAGCTCGGACATCAGATAGTGGGCATCCTGGGCATGGCGCTGGTCGAGATGGGAGGCGGCGTCGGGATGAATGAAAGTGCCTTTGCGGCCTGCGGTACGGATGATGCGATCCATTTCGAGGATTTTATAAGCCTTGGCGACGGTATTGTGATTCAGTTCGAGATCGTCGGCCAGCTGGCGAATGGCAGGCAGGGCCGCGCCCGGCACGAGGGCGCCGCTGCGTACTGCCTGCTGTATCTGGCGTACGATTTGCTCGTACACGGCTTCCTGGCTGGAGAGGTCGACTTCGATATCCATCGTTTATTAACCACAATGTACTATGCATCAATAGTACAATTATTGATGAAATTTTTGTCGATGGCAAGAACTATCGGCGGCCGCGCCGCCACCGGCGCCACGGCGCGATCGCTTCTTCATGCTCCGCACCCGCTACAAGCTCGCCAGAAAGGCCGCCAGATCGTCCTGTTCGCGCGGCGACAAGCCGATGCGGAAACGCCGCTCGTAAAACCGCACGACATCGATCAACTGGGCCGCCGAGCCATTGTGGAAGTGCGGCGCCCGCGCCGCCACCGCGCGCAAGGTCGGCACCTTGACCTTGCCGATATCGGCCCATTTACCGGAAATCATCGCCACCCCGGGGTCGCTGGTCTCGATTGTCTCGCCGGTCGCGATATTTTTCAGCGTATAGAGGGGGAGATCGGCCGTGCGCACGGCCGATCTCCCCCT
>JAIZVZ010000111.1 GCA_021768485.1 Oxalobacteraceae bacterium
GGAAGAGCAATCGTCGGGCGTGGGCCAGATCAATGCGGCCGTCAGCCAGCTGAGCCAGACCACGCAGCACAATGCCTCGAGTTCGGAAGAACTGGCGGCCACCGCCGAAGAAATGAATGGCATGGCCGACCAATTGCTGGAGTTGATGGATTATTTCAAAGTCGCGCAAGGGCGCGATCTGTTGCCGCGGCAATCGGACAAGGCCGCGCCTGTCCCCGGCCAGGCCAGCAGAAAGGCCGGCGCCAAAGCGGCCCTGAGCCTGCCGGCCGAGGTCGCGCCGCTTCCCGACGAATCCCATTTCATCAAGTATTAAAGGAAAGCCGTCATGAATGCATTGCTACAAACTGATCGCCGCTATGTCGATACCAGCGTGGTGAGCGCCGCGGCTGATCACACCCAGTATCTGACCTTTATGCTGGGAGGCGAGGTGTTTGCCTTCGGTATTTTGGCGATCAAGGAAATTATCGAATACGGCGGCCTGACGGTGGTGCCCATGATGCCGCCCTGCATACGCGGCGTGATCAATCTGCGCGGCGCCGTGGTGCCGGTGATGGACTTGATGGCGCGTTTCGACAAGCCGGCCAGCGAAGTCACCAAACGCACTTGCATCGTCATCGTCGAACTGGCCACCGACGATGGCCAGCAAGTGGTCGGCGTGATTGTCGACGCCGTCAATGCCGTGCTCGATATCGGCGTGGCCGATATCGAAGCGCCACCGAGTTTCGGGGCCCGCATTTCCACGCAGTTTATCGAAGGTATGGGCAAGGTCAATGGCAAGTTTGTCATTTTGCTCAATATCGCCCACGTCCTCGCATTTGATGAAATACAGCAAGTGCGCGAGGCGACGGCCTTGCTTGGCAATCCTGGCTGACGGCAGCGGCCGCTGGGCGCGGCGCTTGTCGATACGTATTTGCCGTCTTATTGAGAAAGGATATCTGGATGGGCGCGATTGAAATTTCCGACCAAGAATTTACGCAATTTCAGCGCTTCATTTTTGATGTGGCCGGCATTTCGCTATCGCCATCGAAAAAAATCCTGGTCAGCGGACGGCTGGCAAAACGCTTGCAGCAATGCCAGATGGCAAGTTATGGCGAATATTTTCGTTTGCTCACGAGCGGCGCGGAACCGCGCGAAACGCAAACGGCCGTCGATTTGCTGACGACAAATGAAACGTATTTTTTTCGCGAGCCCAAGCATTTTGAAGCCTTGCGCCAGCAAGCCACGGCGGCCCGCGGTTCCGGCAAGCCGTTCCGGGTCTGGAGCGCCGCCAGCTCGAGCGGTGAAGAGGCTTACAGCATTGCCATGGTCCTGGCCGACTGCCTGGAAAGCCGGCCCTGGGAAGTGGTCGGTTCCGATCTGAGTACACGGGTCTTGGCGCGGGCGCGGGCCGCGCATTATCCGGCCGAACGCATCACGAATATCCCGAAGTCGTATTTGCAGCGCTTTTGCTTGCGCGGCGTCGATGATCAAGAAGGCACTTTGCTGATCGACCGCAATTTGCGTAACCGTGTTCAATTTACGCAAGTTAATTTAAATACGGCTTTGCCGGCATTAGGCGTGTTTGACATTATCTTTTTACGCAATGTGATGATTTATTTTAATGGCGAGACCAAGCGGCAAGTTGTCGCGCGGGTCTTGTCCATGTTAAAGCCAGGCGGACATTTTTATATCGGCCACTCGGAAAGTCTGCAAGGCATCAACAACGATGTGCGTCTGGTGGCGCCATCGATTTACCTGAAACCGTAGCGCCAGATACATCCACCGATACATCAAGTGAGTTTGTCGATTCTTATTTATCGCCGATCTTTTTGAGAGAACAGCATCATGCAGATCAACACGACCATCGTCCACCGCCGTGCCATTTTGAGTTTGCAGGGGCGCTTCGACTTTAGCGCCAATCATTTGTTTAAAAAATGCTATGAAGCACTGCTGTTGCAACCTATTGCGGAACTGGAAGTCGATTTGAATGCCGTCCAATATCTCGACAGCTCGGCCCTGGGCATGCTTTTGCTGCTCAAGGAGCGGGCTGACCTGATGGGAAAGACCATTACGCTCAGCAACTGTCGTGGTGACGTCAAGCATGTCCTGGAGATTGCCAATTTCGTCAAATTATTCAATATGCGATGATAGCTGAATCAGTCCGCGAGCCTGGCCTGCATATTCTGATGGTCGACGACAGTGCCGAGATCACCATGCTGCTCTCGCATTTTCTGACCCGGATGGGGCACACCGCGACCATTGCCCGCAATGGCCGCGATGCCCTGCATTTGCTCGAGCAGCGGCGGCCCGATCTGGTTTTGCTTGACGTAATGATGCCGCAGATGGATGGGTTTGAAACGGCGGAACGGATCAGGGCCATGCAGATTAGCGGCTGGTTGCCGCTGATTTTTTTGACGGCAGATGCCGACGATGCGTCGATTGCTCGCGGGGTCGAAGTCGGCGGCGACGATTACCTGATCAAGCCGATTGGCTTTATCGTCCTCAAGGCCAAGCTCGATGCCTTTTCGCGCATGCTGGCCATGCAGCGCCAGATTGCGCAAAAAAATGAAGAGCTGGAATTCTATTATCAGCGCGCCGAAGATGAACAGCGTATTTCGAGCGCGCTGATGAACCGCATGGTGCGGGTCGACATGTTGCAAGATCCTTTGCTCAAATACTGGATTGCGCCGGCCCATCATATCAGTGGCGATCTGGTGGCCGCGGCGCGCACGCCGGGAGGCATCTTGCACGTGTTGCTGGCCGATGGCACCGGCCACGGCCTGGCCGCCTCGATTAACGTCTTGCCGGTGGCCGAGCCGTTTTACGACATGACGGCGCAAGGTTATGGGATCGCCGCCATCATTGCCGAACTCAATGCCCGCGTTAAAAAATGGCTGCCAACCGAGCGCTTTGTTGCCGCCACCCTGGTCGCATTCAATCCGCATGAGCGCTTGATCGAAGTCTGGGCCGGCGGCAATCCGTGTCCGGTCCTGCTGGATACGCAAGGACTCTTGCGCCACCAGTTTTCACGTACCCATTTGCCGCTGGGAATCGCCGACTGGGATGATTTCGATGCCCGCACAGAAGTGTTGCAACTCGATGAGGAATGGCAGTTGGCCTTGTTTTCCGACGGCGCCGTCGAAGTGGCCAATGCCGATGGCGTCGCGCTGGGCCGCGAAGCGGTGCTGGCCGCGCTCAGTGCCGGCGCGGCCTCAAAAGGCCTGGAGCATTTGCGCCAGGTGGTGCAGCAGCATCTTGGTGCGGTTTCGCCGCAGGACGATATCTCGGTGGCGACCATTGATTGCAAGTTTCAGGATCATATCGGCGACTGCGCCAAATTGGCGCCGCCGGCCGAAGCCGATGTCGATGCCGGCTGGCGCGCGCAATTGCATTTTGGCGCCCATGAATTGCGTCAGGTAAATGCAGTGCCTTTGTTACTCAATCTGGTACAGCATTTGAATCCGCGCCAAGAGCACGGCGCCTTATTTGTTGTGATTACAGAACTCTTTAATAATGCACTCGATCATGGGGTGCTCAAGCTCGATTCGCGCTTGAAAAGTGAAGTGGATGGTATGGAACGTTATTTTGCCTTGCGCCAGTCGCGCCTGGCCGCGCTGCGCAGCGGGCATATCGACATCAGTCTTGAAATTGTTGCCTATCAGCAGGTGCCGACGGTGGCCATTGCAGTGCACGACTCGGGGGCCGGTTTCGATTATGCGCACTTTCTCGAGGCCGGACCGCGCACCGATCTGGCGCCGCACGGGCGCGGCATCGAACTGGTCAAATGCCTGTGCCCGCAGATTGTCTATCGCGGTTGCGGCAATGAGGTGACGGCATATTATCGCCTGGCCATCGGTGCCGGCAACAAGGCCGAGGTCCAGCATGCTTGAGCCGCGCCTGCCCGAATCGGAAAACGAACGTCTGCGCGATCTGTACTGCCTGCGGATGCTCGATACGCCGCAGGAAGAGCGATTCGACCGCATCACGCGCAGTGCGCAGCGGCTGTTCGGGGTGCCGACCGTGCTCATTTCGCTGGTCGACAGCGACCGCCAATGGTTCAAGTCGCGCCAGGGGCTCGACGCCACGCAAACCGGCCGCGATGTGTCGTTTTGCGGACATGCGATTCTCGGCGACGTTCCCTTCATTGTCGAGGATGCGACGCAGGATGCGCGCTTTGCCGACAATCCGCTGGTCAGCGGCCCCTTGCATCTGCGATTTTATGCCGGCATACCGCTGCACGGTGCGCAGGGACATAATATCGGCACCCTGTGCCTGATCGACTACGTCCCGCGCGTTCTGGGCGCGGCCGACATCGGTGCCTTGCGCGATATGGCGGCCTGGGCCGAACTCGAACTGAACAGCCAGAGCCTGTCCGAGGCGATTTTGCGCGCCAAGGAAAGCGAGTCGCAGTTGCGGGCGGTGTTCGACAATGTGATGGACCCGATGATCACCATGAGCGAACGCGGCACCATCGACAGCGTCAACGCGGCCGCCGAGCGCATTTTCGGCTATCGGCAAAGCCAGATTTCAGGGTGCAATATCCGGGTCTTGATGCCGGAACTGTCGGACAAAATGCAGCTTGTATTGTCGCGCTCGCCGTCGCCGTCAGGCGAACTGGCGACCATGAATAGCGAAGGCCTCGGTTGGCGCAAGAACGGCTCTACCTTTCCGATCGAGCTGGCGATCAATGAAATGCGGCTGACAGGCAAGCGCCGCTTTATCGCCACCGTGCGCGACATCAGCGAACGCCACCTGGCGCAGGCCCAGCTGCGAACCACCCAGGAACGGCTGGGCATGGCGCTGGAAGGCTCCGAACTGGCGATCTGGGATTGGGATGTGCCGGCCCAGCGCGTCTACCTGTCGGAGCGCTGGTCGCAGTTATGCGGCGGTCCGTGGCAGACCAGCGTCATCGACGCCCTCGAGCTCGATGCCATGGTGCATCCGGACGATATGCTTGCACGCCGCCAGCAGGCGGTGCGCGTGATCAAGGGCGAGCAGGAAATCTATCACGTCGAACATCGGGTTCGCACGCTCGACGGCAGCTGGAAATGGGTGGAAAGCCACGGCAAGGTGGTCGAGCGCGACGCCAGCGGCCGGGCACTGCGCATGGCCGGCACCAATATCGATATCACGCGGCGCAAGGAAGTCGAGGACAAGCTGCGCGAGTCGCGCGCCCAGGCGCAGGCGGCCAGTCGCGCCAAAGGCGAGTTTGTCGCCAACATGAGCCACGAAATCCGTACGCCGCTCAATGCCGTGCTTGGCATGGTGCATCTGCTGGGCGACACGGCCCTGGCCGCCGACCAGCGCATTTATCTCGACATGATTCTGGTGTCGGGCAAATCTCTGCTGCATATCCTGAACGATATCCTCGATTTTTCCAAGATCGAAGCCGGCGCCATGACTCTGGCGCCGACCGCCTTCCAGCTCGACGACATGCTGTCGATATTGGGATCGATCATGAGTGCCAGCGCCGCCGAAAAAGATCTGGAACTGGTGATCTGCGTCGAGCCCGATGTGCCGCGCAGCCTGGTCGGCGATGCCTTGCGTTTGCAGCAGATATTGGTCAATCTGGCCGGCAATGCGATCAAATTTACCGAAGCCGGCGAAGTGAGCGTGTCGGTTTCCGTCGTCGAGCGCCAGGCCGATGCGGTCAGCCTGCGTTTTTGCGTCAGCGATACCGGGATCGGCATCAGCGCCGAACAGCAGGCGCATCTGTTCGATGCCTTTACCCAGGCTGATGCGTCGACCACCCGCCGCTTCGGCGGCACCGGCCTCGGCCTGGCCATCTCGAATCATCTGATCGCCATGATGGACGGCCGGATCGACGTGCATAGCGAGCTGGGGCACGGCAGCCGGTTTTGCGTGACCATGACGATGCCGCTGGCGCGCACTGCGGCGTCGAAAAAGCGGCCAGAGCGGCAGGTGGCCGGCTTGCGTATCCTGGTGGTCGACGACAACGATACCAGCCGCTCGGCTCTGAGCAAGGCGGCCGTCGGCTGGAACTGGCAGGCCGACAGCGCCGATTGCGGCGCGGTCGCCATCGAGCGCATCCGCACAGCCGAGGCGCAGGGCCTGTTCTACGATGCCGTCCTGATCGACTGGAAAATGCCCGACATGGATGGCGTGGCCGTCATGCGCGCGGTTCGCAGCTTCGACCCGAAAGCGGCGATACCGGTGATCGTGATGGTCAGCGCCTTCGACCGCCGCAAATTGATGCAGACCAGCGCCGCCGCCGAGATCGACGCCGTGCTGATCAAGCCGGTCATCGCGACCAGCTTGTTCGATACCATGCACGATGTGCTGATGGCGCGTGCCGGCACCGCGCGCCAAATTGCCGTGGCAACGCTGCCGCCGACGTCGCGCCGCGCGCTCGAGGGGGTGCACCTGCTGCTGGTCGAGGATAACGAGCTCAATCAGATCGTGGCGACCGGCATGCTGAAAAAAGCCGGTGCGACGGTCGATGTGGCCGACAACGGCCAGGTCGCGCTGGACATGCTGGAAGCCGACAGCCAGCGCTACGACCTGATCCTGATGGATGTGCAAATGCCGGTCATGGATGGGCATGCGGCTGCGCGCTGCATCCGCGACCAGCTCAAGCTGACGCTGCCGATTCTGGCGATGACGGCCGGGGTGACCCAGAGCGAACGCGACAGTTGCCTTGTCTCCGGCCTTGACGACGTGATCGCCAAACCGATCGACTTCGACGACTTGATGAACAAGATCCGGCGCTATTTGCCGTTCGCGGCAACCGCCAGGGCGCCGGCAGCGGTACCGCAGGACGCCATGCCGCCGGATGCGGGGCCGCAGTCGGTTTCGCCGCCTTACGATCTGGCGCGCATGCTGACGGCGATGGATAACGATATTGGCCTGGTGCGCGCGTTTACCACGATTTTTTTGAATACCGCCAAGGAAATGCTGCTGGCCATGGATTCGGCGCTCGCCGCCGGCGATGCCGCCTTGCTGCATCGGGTCGCGCATACGATGAAAGGCACGGTCGGCTATTTTCATGCGCGCGGCGCAATGGAGGCGGCGGCCCGCCTCGAGCAGGACGCCCGCCACGCCGAGCTGGCCGTGCTGGCCTCCGATGTGGCGGTGGTGCACGCCGAAATGGAACATCTGGTGGCCGCCTTGACGGTTCTGCTGCAGTCGGAATTGTCGGAATAGGCGGCCACCGATGAACCTTCCCATGCATGCGCCGGCCAGCCCCGTCATTCACGTCAATCTGCAAGCGGGCCAATGCTGTGTCGGCGGCGCTTCGCACCGCATGCGTACCGTGCTCGGCTCCTGCGTGTCGATTACCTTGTGGCATCCGCGGCGGCGGGTCGGTGCGATGTCGCACTTTTTGCTGCCGAGCCGGCGCGGGCCGATAAAGCGGCTCGACGGCCACTATGGGGAAGAAGCCTTATGGCTGATGCTGCGCGGCCTGGCGCGGTTCGGCGTCAATCCGCAGGAATGTCAGGCCAAAATTTTCGGCGGCGGGAATATGTTTCCGCAGCAAACGAGGAGCGCGGCGGAGACGGTCGGCGAAAAAAATGGCGCGCTCGCGCGTTCGCTGCTCAGTGCTTACCGCTTGCCGCTGGTATGCGAAAACCTGTTCGGCATAGGCCATCGGCAATTACATTTTGATGTCAGCAATGGCGATGTCTGGGTGCGTCAGATTGTCCCGGCTGAGATTGCACCCGATTTGAAAGAACGTACATGAATTCGATCAAGGTACTGGTAGTGGATGACTCGGCCGTCGTGCGGCAGGTGTTGACGGGTTTGCTCGATGCGGCGGCCGGCATCAAGGTCTTGTATGCGGTCGCCGATCCCTTGTTGGCGATCGAGCGCATGAAAATGCAATGGCCCGATGTGATCGTGCTCGATATTGAAATGCCGCGCATGGACGGCCTGACATTTTTAAAGAAAATCATGCATGAGCGGCCGACGCCGGTCGTGATCTGTTCGACGCTCACCGAAAAAGGGGCGCAAACCACGATGGAGGCGCTGGCGTGCGGCGCCGTCACCGTCATCACCAAACCGAAGCTGGGCCTCAAGCAGTTTTTGAACGATGCCTCCGACGATTTGATCCAGGCTGTGCGCGATGCGGCGCGCGCCAACGTGCGCCAACTGAGCGCACGCGGCCAGCCGGCGCCGGGGCCGACCGCCAAATATACGGCCGACGTGATTTTGACCGCTACCGACAGCCGGGCCATGATCCAGACCACCGAGCGGGTGGTGGCGATCGGCACCTCGACCGGCGGCACGCAGGCGCTCGAAGAAGTGTTGATGGCTTTGCCGCGCGTCTCGCCCGGCATCGTGATCGTCCAGCACATGCCAGAAAAATTCACGGCCGCTTTTGCCGCCCGCCTCGACAGCGTGTGCCAGATCGAGGTCAAGGAAGCGCAAAACGGCGACCGCGTGCTGCAGGGCCGGGCCTTGATTGCGCCCGGCGGGCGGCACATGCTGTTGCGGCGCACCGGGGCCCAGTATTTCGTCGATGTCGTCGATGGTCCGCTGGTCAATCGCCACCGGCCGTCGGTTGACGTCTTGTTTCGCTCGGTGGCCAAGAGCGCCGGCGCCAACGCGCTCGGCGTGATCATGACCGGGATGGGCGACGATGGCGCCGTCGGCATGCTTGAAATGCACAATGCGGGAGCGCAGACGGTGGCCCAGGACGAGGCCAGTTGCGTGGTCTACGGCATGCCGAAAGAAGCGGTCAAGCGCGGCGCAGTCGACAAAATTGTGCCGCTAAGCGCGATAAACCGCGAAATTTCGGCGCAGCTGTCGCGTTAGGAACGGCCGGCAGCGAAAAAAGAGCAAAGGGGGTATCACAGACGGTTGTTGACAGTGATCCGGCGCTAGGGGTACAGCTTGGCGAAGCGCCATACGCCGCAGCAGAAATAAATAAATCAATAAAATTAATTGATGATATGAGGGGAATGGCGATGTTTAAGAACATGAAAATTGGCAACCGTCTGGCCTTGTCCTTTGGCCTGATCGGCGTGCTATTGATAGGCATTATATTTCTGGGCGTCTCTCGTTTGAGCAATTTGAGCGAGAACACGGTGCGGATTGTCGATGATCGCTATCCGAAAGTGACATGGACCAATGCCGTACTCGATGATGTCGACATCATGGCGCGCTCGGTGCGCAACCTGGTTATCTATACTGACGCTGAAACAGTCAAGGCAGAACTGGCAAAGATCGACAGCGCCAAGAACAGCATCAACGACAATTTGGGCAAGCTCGAAAAAAACATCAGCACGCCCAAGGGCAAGGAATTGCTGAAGGCGGTGATGGCGGTCCAGGGGCAGTATCGGGCGCAGTTCGATAGCGTGCTCGGCCTGGCGGCGCAGGGCAAAAAAGACGAAGTCAAGGCGCTGCTGTCGGGGCAGATGCGGGCTACCGAGGCGAAATACACGGAAGCGCTGTCGGCGCTGGTAGCGTTTGTCGGCGATTTGATGGAGCAGTCCGGCAAGGACTCGGTTGCCGAGTACCACGATGCGCGCTTCTTGATGCTGGCCCTCGGTTGTGCGGCGCTGGTGCTGTCGGCCTTGACCGCCAGCTGGATCACCTTGTCGATCACACGCCCGATCCGGCAAGCGGTGGATGTCGCCAACAGGCTTAGCAATGGCGACCTGGCCGTGACGATCGAATCGAGCAGCAAGGACGAGACAGGTGAGATGCTGCAGGCAATGCAGGCAATGGTGGCCAAGCTGTCGCAGGTGGTGTCTGAAGTCAATAGCGGCGCCGAGGCGCTGGCCAGCGCTTCCGAAGAAGTCAGCGCGACGGCGCAATCGCTGTCGCAAGCCTCGAGCGAGCAGGCGGCCGGGGTCGAGGAGACGAGCGCCTCGATCGAACAGATGACGGC
>JAIZVZ010000112.1 GCA_021768485.1 Oxalobacteraceae bacterium
CTTATTGCAACACCTTATTGATCCGACCAAGGCATCCATGGCTTATTTTTCCAGCGAAGACGATCCGGTGCGCGCGCCGTACGGCACGTGGCGCTCGCCGCTGAGCGCCGCCGTCGTGGCGCAAGGCGCCACGCCGCTGTCGCAATCGCGCATCGCACTCGATCCGGCGAACGGCAACGTCGAAATTTATTGTCTGCAGGCGCGCGCCAGCGATGGCGGCCGCACCACCTTGCTGCGCTGGGACGACAAGCAGGCCGGGGCGGCGCTCGAATGCACGCCGGCGCCGTTCAATGTGCGCTCGCGCGTGCACGAATATGGCGGCGGCGCCTATCTGGTCACCGACCAGGGCATCGCCTTTTCGCATTTCGCCGACAACCGCTTGTATTGGATGGCGCGCGACAGCACGGCAGGCGCCCTCACCCTGACGCCAGCCGGCAAGGCCCGCTATGCCGACTTCGTCCACGACAGCGCGCATGCACGCCTGATCGCGGTGCGCGAACTGCACAGCGAGGACGGCGCGCAGCCAGTCAACACCTTGTGCGCAATCGGCTTGCCGCCGGCCGGCGACGGCCAGCCGGCGCCGGAAACGGTGCTGGCGCAAGGTCACGATTTTTATGCCGCGCCACGGCTGTCGCCGGATGGCTCGCAATTGGCATGGCTGAGCTGGGACCATCCGCGCATGCCGTGGGAAGGCTGCGAACTGTGGCTGGCCGCGGTGCGCGAAGACGGCAGTCTCGGTCAAGCCGAATGCATCGCCGGCGGCGCCGCCGAATCGATCTGCCAGCCGAGCTGGTCGCCCGACGGCGTGCTGTATTTCGTCTCCGACCGCAGCGGCTGGTGGAATCTGTACCGCCAGCCGCGCAGCCAGGGCGCGGCCGCGGTCGCGGTGTGCCCGATGAGCGTCGAATGGGGCTCGCCGCACTGGACTTTCGGCCAGAGCCGCTATGCCTTCAACGGCGCCGATGAAATCATTTGTGCCTTTATCGACATGGGTGTGAGCCACCTGGCGCGCCTCGATTTGCGCAGCGGCGCCTGGACTGCGCTGGCCAGCCGCCAGGCCGCGCATTACACCGACATCCAGGAAATCCGGGTCGCGGCCGGCTGCGCCGTGCTGCTGGCCGGCTCGCCGCGCACACCGCTCGAACTGCTGCGCATCGAGCTGGCGACCGGAGCGGTCACGGTGCTGGCGCGGGCCATCGCCGCGCCGCCCGATCCGGCCTACCTGTCGATCCCGGAGAGCATCGACTATCCGAGCGGCGGCCGGCGCGTGCATGCGTTCTTCTATCGGCCGACCAATCGCGACTTCGTCGGCAATACGCGGGCCCTGCCGCCGCTGATCGTGATCGGCCACGGCGGCCCGACCGGCATGGCCAGCAGCACCCTGAGCCTGGCGACGCAGTACTGGACCAGCCGCGGCTTTGCGGTGCTCGATGTCAATTATCGCGGCAGCAGCGGCTTTGGCCGCGCTTACCGGCATGCGCTGAAGGGACAATGGGGTATTGCCGACGTCGAGGATTGCGTCAACGGCGCGCGTTTTCTGACCGAGCATAATATGGTCGACGGCCACCGCCTGATCATTCGCGGCGGCAGCGCCGGCGGCTTTACCACGCTGTGCGCGCTGGCGTTCCACAAAGTGTTCAAGGCCGGCGCCATTTATTATGGCGTCTCGGATCTGCAGGCGATCGACGCCGATTCACATAAATTCGAATCGCACTACAACAGCTATCTGATCGGGCCGAAACCGCAGGCCGAAGCGCTCTATCTGCAGCGGTCGCCGATCCACCATGCCGGCGAGCTCAGCGAACCGATGATTTTTTTCCAGGGTCTCGACGACAAGGTCGTGCCGCCCGCGCAGTCCGAAGTGATGGTCAAGGCGCTGCAGGCGCGCGGCGTGCCGGTGGCTTACCTGACGTTCGCCGGCGAAGGCCACGGCTTTCGCCAGGCGCCGACCATTATCCGCACGCTGGAAGCCGAACTATATTTTTATGCGCGCATCTTCGGCCTGCAGCTGCCCGAGCAGATCGAGGCCGTCGAGATCGCCAATTTGCCGGAGCCGCAGGCAGAACAATGACAAGACCGCAGGCATGGCGGCTTGCCATGCCTTTCATCCCTTCCCTCTCATTCGGAGAAAACAATGATACAAGGCTTACGCACCGTGGTATATCCGGTCACCGATATCGTGGCCGGCAAACAGTGGTATCAACAGGTACTGGGCGTGGCGCCGCATTTCGATGAAGCGTTTTATGTCGGCTTTGCCGTCGGCGGCTTCGAACTCGGCCTGATTCCCGACGGCGTGCCCGGTGCCAGCGGCTGCATCGCCTACTGGGGCGTCGATGATGCCGAACACGAGGCGCAGCGGCTGGTCGGCCTGAAAGCCGATCTGCTCGAAGAGGTCAAGGATGTCGGCGGCGGCATCAAGGTCGCCACCATTCAAGACCCGTTCGGCAATCTGTTCGGTCTGATCGAAAATCCGCATTTCGACCCCCGGGCCGTCGCCTGATCCTGTCGTGCGCCATGGTTTGCGGCGAAATCGGGCGCGGCGGCGCGGCCGGAGCGGCTTTGCCGCCCCAGATCGCCATGTTTTAATAGCATTAAAGCAATGAAATATGTCGCCCCTCAACAAATCTTAACAAAACTTTACATTGTTGAGCTGAAGGAACCCTAATATTCGTTGGCGGCTTGCCGATATAATTGATGAGCAATTAGCGAGGGCACCATGGAAATTAATAGCGCAACTAATGTAAGCAGCAATCCGGTCTCGGATAGACCGTTGACGACGCGCGCGCAGGTGTCTGGACAGCAGTCTGCACAAACTCCCGTGGCCCCGAAGCAGGTGGCGCACGACCAGGTTTCTTTGTCGCCGGCTGCATTAAAGGCCCTGTCCGAGGCGAACGCAACAAGCAATGGACAACAGGCAGCGCAAACCCAGGCAGTCCCGACTGCGGTGAAGACCGCTGGCGCTGGCGCAGCCGTGGCAGCGGCTGGCAACAACAAGGACGGCACCAAGGAAGTGAGCGCTGTCGCCGATGGCGAGCAAGATGGCGAAGGTGGCACCGACGAGGTCTCCGATGCTGAACATCCGACCGAACCGCCGCCAGTAAAGTCGTTTGTCTATGGCACACTGGGGCTCGAACGTCCCGAGGTTGAGCCTGCACCGGCAGCCGAATCGACCGAACAGCAAGCGCAGGCGCCGGCAGCGGCACCGGCCGCTGCAAATTCGGACGAATACTATAGCGCGGGCCGCTGGCTCGCTGCAGCGGCAACCGTAGGCACGATTATCTCGCTGCTGGCCTGATTCTCTAAGCCTGATTCCCCCGATCACCGGCGCATGCGCACCGTCCCCACGTGAGGGCCGTGCCTGGCGCCGGTTTTTTTATACCTTGCGCGCTTTGCCCTTCGCGTTTTTTCGCCGGCCGACAAGGCTCCCCCCTTTTTTTCTTCCTGATATCTGAGGCTTGGCGCGCTCGCGGCGCCCAAGCGCCATGACGCAAAACAATGCGCGCGTGGCGGTCGCGCTTTTGCCGCGCACCGCCGGGAACTAATATCCGGCATTTGACTCAGCATGATAGCGTGCGGGCTGCGCCGCACACTGCCCGAACTATCGTTACCACAGCCACCGTTACAACAACTGCCGTAACAACAGCTGTCGTTACAACAGCTATCGTTACAACAGCTGCCGTTACCACAAATGCGGGAAATGGACACCTCATGACGCTCAGCACGCTGCGCCGCCGTCGGCCTTTTCTTGTCGCGCTGCTAGGGGCGCTCCTGCTGGCGGCGTGCGGCGGCGGTGGGTCCGATTCTGCCGCCAATGCCGGCGGCGACAGCAATTTGCAGGGACAGGCCGGCGCCCCAGTCTTGCTCAACGATGCCGCAAGCGACGGCTTTAACTGGTTTAATTATCGTCGCCGGCAAATGGGGGTGCCGGCATTGAGTCGAAACAGCCTGGTCGATGCGGCAGCGACCGGTCATGCCAATTACCAAAAGCTCAATAACGTGATTACCCATACACAAATCGCCGGCCAGCCCGGCTTTACCGGCAGCGGCGAGCTCGACCGCCTGACGCAGGCCGGCTACGTCCTGAACCTGAACAATGCCTATGCCTTCGGCGAAGTCATTTCGGCGACCACGCAAACCTCGGGTTTTGCGATGGCCGAAGAATTGATCGCCGCAATCTACCACCGTTTCGTGATTTTCAATCCGGTCTTCAAGGAAGCCGGCAGCGGCGCGGCGACCGTCAGCGGCGGCTATACCTATTTTACGACCGACCTGGTGTCCAACAACGGTTATGGCCCCGGCCTGGCCAGCGGCACCGTGGCCGTCTATCCGTTCGACGGCCAGCAAAATGTCGCGCTCAGTTTTTTCAGCGATTACGAAACCCCCGATCCGGTCGCGGCTCAAAATGAAGTCGGCTATCCGGTAAGTGTGCACGCCAATGCCGGCGCCACGCTGACGGTGCAGCAATTTGCGATCGCGCCGCGCGGCGGCCTGCCGCTGACGGCGCAGCTGCTCACGCACAGCAGCGACGCCGAGACGCCGTCGTCGGCCGCCGCCCTCATTCCGCTGACGGTACTGAGCGCCGGCACCAGTTATGTCGTGACGTTTTCTGGGGAACTCGACAATGTGGCAATCGCCAGGAGCTGGTCGTTTACCACGCGCTGAAAATGGCCGCTGTCCGGACTGCGGCCTGGCAGGACGCCAGTGCGCGGGCAACACTGAAAAGAGGCGATGGCCTTATTTGCGGCCGGGGTCTTGCTGCGCGATGGCGGCCTGATGGAATTCTTTTTCTTCTTCAAACGCGGTTGCGCATGCCTTGCCGCAAAAGCGGCGGATGTCGCCGACCGGCTTTTCACAATACCAGCATGAGCCTTTGGGAACAAGCGTCCGCCGCGATACATCGAGCGCATTCGCAGATGCGGCATCGACCTCGGACTGCGGTGACAAGTGCTGCGGCATCGTGCCCTCCCCGGATATTGGCTGCGAGTGGAAAGATTACTGCAGCAGCATATAGTGGGGGATGAGGCTGCTCAAAAATGCGGCAGGTAAGCAAACACAGGTCAGCAAACGCAGGTCAGCAAACGCAGCTAAGCAAACGCGGGAACGCCCGGCGGCCACACTCGAAAACGACATTGCGCGGCAAGCGTGCCGGCGCCGTGGTCAATGTCCGTCTTTGGCCGCCTGCAGCAGGCAATTGGAGAGTTTGTCGAAGTGCAGCAGCGCCGCCTGGGTCAGCTCGATCTGCTTGCGCCGCGTGTCTTCGGTATCACTGAGCATGATCCACCCTTTTTCCCGCATCGACTTGAGCCGCGTATGGACAGTCGCTGGCGCACCGAATTCGCCCTTGCCCATCATGTCGCGCACCGACAGTCGCTCACGGCGCTGGCCGGCGCGCGCGACCAGCGACAAAATGCGTTCCTCGAGCGGATCGAGGGACGGCAGGCACGGCATGCCGCGCAAGGCTTCCGCCAATTGCAAAAAACGCAGGTAAATGTCAGCCGGGCGAGTGGTCTTCTTCATCAAGATTAAATTTGCACGTGCAACCATGTTGACGGAAAGCTAACACCGTGAAATACTCACTATCATTACGAAAATTGGTTTAATTTTACACCGCCAGGATCGCCTATTCAATGTCGCAACTTCGTTTGAATGTGTATATGGCCGGCGGCACTGTCTTGTTATTCATTGCCATGCTGGCGGCCAACCAGGCCTTGTTCGCCGGCTTCGACTACGCGCCCGACATTCACTGGGTCTATCTTCCGGCCGGTGTGCGCGTATTATGCACGCTGCTGTTCGGCGGCGCCGGCGCCATCGGTCTCCTGCTCGCATCCTGGCTGCTCTGTTTTTTTTATTTTTTCCCCGACGACTGGCTGCGCGCCATGATCGGCGGCGCGGTATCGGCTGCCGCGCCGTATCTGGTCTATAAAATCGCCCAAAAGCGTTTCGGCCTGCACGCCTCGCTGCGCAATCTGACCCCCAGGCGCCTGCTGATTTTTGCCTTCGCCTGCTCGCTGGCAGGGCCGCTGCTGCTCCACATCTGGTTTGCGCTGCGTGGCGAGCAGGGCCATCTCGTACGCAATTTTCTGGCGATGAGCATCGGCGACCTGAGCGGCACCGCGATCGTGCTGTATGGCGCCAAAGCCTTGCTGGCGCGCTTCGCCGCGGTTCGCACGCACCGCACCCGCTGACGCCGCACTGGCGAGACGGCCGCCTCTTGCGGCCGCACACGACGGCGACAGGCCGGCCTCATCGCGGCTCTGCCGCTGGCCAGCTATCCTGCCTAAGCACTTTCATTGGCTGCACCAGTCGGCTTTGCTGAGCGCCCTGGCGAGAAATTCGATCAGCAGACGCACCTTGGCCGAGATGTAGTGCCGGCTCGGATACACGGCATAAATACCGAACTGCGCCGCCCGGTATTGCGGCATCAGTTCGACCAAAGCGCCGCTGCGCAAATCGTCTTCCACCAGAAAAGACGGCTGCAAAATAATGCCCTGGTGTTGCAAGGCGGCCGCCCTGCAAGTGTCGCCGCTATTGGTATGCATCACCGGCCGCACCTGCACCGTGGTTTTTCCCTGCGGCCCCTCGAATTCCCAGTTGTCGCCCATCGCCAGCAAACTGTAGGCAAATACCGCGTGCTGCGCGATGTCGGCCGGTTGCGTCGGCTGTCCATGCTTTTCGACGTAGGCCGGCGAGGCGCACAGGACGACGCGCGTGGCCGCCAGCTTGCGGCTGATGAGCGAGGAATTGGGCAGACTGCCGATGCGCACGGCCAGATCGTAGCCTTCTTCCACCAGATCCACCACGCGGTCCGACAAGGTGACGTCGAGGCTGACCTTCGGATGTTGCGCCATAAAGGCCGGCCACAAAGGCGCCAGATGCAGGATGCCGAAGCTGACCGGAACATTGATTTTCACCAGCCCGCTGGCGCGCGTCGAGCTGGCCGTGATTTCCGCCTCGGCTTCGTCGAGTTCGCTCAGCAAAGTCTTGCATCGCGCATGGAAAGCGCGCCCTTCGGCCGTCAGCGACAGCGTGCGCGTGGTGCGTTGCAAAAGGCGCACGCCAAGCCGCTCCTCGAGCTCGGCCACATAACGCGAAACGGCCGCCTTGGACATGTCGAGCGCTTCGGCCGCCCGCACAAAACTGCCGGCATCGACGACGGCGGCAAAGGTTTGCATCTCTAAAAATTTATCCATTTATATCACTTCAAGGGATTATGAATTGCAAAATATCATATTTATCTTGAATTAAGAAACAAATATAGTGCATGCCATGCCTGTAACGCAAACAAACAAGCACCAGGAAATCACTCTGCAAACCATCGAAAGGAAATCGTATTAAGGTGCTCGCTATTGGTGCCGGCAACATGGGTTCAGGCTTTGTCAAACAAGTGAGCGCCACTGGCCAGCGCGTCAGCGTGACCGCGCGCGATAGCGCCAAGGCCAACGCCAACGCGCTGACTGGCGAACCGAGCCAAACACGCTTCGCATGAAAGGGAAAAAGATGAGAATGGAAAAGCCACGCGCCGCCCAGACGACGGCGCTCATGCTCGACATCGGCAGCGACGGCAGCATGGCGCAAGGGCTGACAGATGCGCAGACCTGGCTTCGCCGGCAAGTGCCGCTCGGCCTGGACACGCTGGTGCGGCAAAGCCTGCGCCATGCGCCGCCGCGCCCGCTCGAACTCGAACATGCCATTGAATTGACCGAAGAAGCGGTCATGCCGCTGGCCGCCGAATTTGCGCCGGCAGCGGAACTGATCCTGCAGGGCGAAGGCGCGGCACTGGTCGCCGGACGCCTGCGCGCGGCCGGCATCGCGCAGACCGCCTTTACCGTGGACGAGGTCGAAGCGCTGTTCAACCGCCTGGTCGCCGTCAGCGAAGGCCGTCCGCTGAGCCAGGAAACGCTGGCGAGCGACGCCGGCTTCTTCGCCGCCATGCTGATGCTGCGCGAATCGATGCATCACCTGCATTTTGCGCGCGTCACGCTGCAAACAGGCCTGCAAACAGGCCTGGAATAAGGGCCTGGAATAAGGGACTGGAAACGGGAGCCGGCGAGTATGCTTACTTGCCGATGCAAAAACGGCTGAAAATCACCCCCAGCAAGTCGTCCGAAGAAAAGGCGCCGGTAATGCTGTTCAGGCGATCCTGCGCCAGGCGCAGCTCTTCGGCGAACAGGTCGAGCTGCTGATCGCTGCGCGCCGCATGGATGGCGGCCTGCTCGAGATGGCTAGCTGCCGCGCGCAAGGCGATCAGGTGGCGTTCGCGCGCCAGATACACCGATTCGCCTGTCTGCTGCCAGCCCGACAGGCGCAAGAGCTGCGCGCGCAGCAAGTCGATGCCGCTCTTGTCCTGCGCCGACAGATAGACGTGGGTGGCGTCCTCCATGATGTCGACCGCTTCCTTGTGGCCCGACAAATCGATCTTGTTCCAGACCCGGATCAGCGGCACGCCGGCCGGAAAGGCGGCGCCGATCGCTTCGTCGGCACGCGACGGGCCGCGGTCGGCATCGAGCAAATGCAAGATCACATCGGCTTTTTCCACCTCTTGCCAGGTGCGCTCGATGCCGATGCGCTCGACCATGTCGCTGGCGTCGGCCAGCGGCCGGATGCCGGCCGTGTCGACGATATTGAGCGGAATGCCTTCGATCTGGATCGTCTCGCTGACCTTGTCGCGCGTGGTGCCGGCAATCGGCGTGACGATCGCCACCTCCGAACCGGCCAGCGCATTGAGCAAGGACGACTTGCCGACATTGGGCTGGCCGACCAGCACCACATTCAAGCCCTCGCGCAGCAGAGCGCCTTGCGAGGCCTGCGCAAAGACGGCCGCCAGCGCTTGCTGGATCTGCGCCAGCTGGCCGCGGGCGTCCGAGTTTTCGAGAAAATCGATTTCCTCTTCGGGAAAATCGAGCGTGGCCTCGACCAGCATGCGCAGATGAATGACCTGCTCGACCAGCTCGGCAATGGTGTCGGAAAACGCGCCCGACAGCGACAGCGAGGCGGATTTCGCCGCCGCCTCGGTCGAGGCGTCGATCAGGTCGGCCACGCTTTCGGCCTGCGCCAGATCGAGCTTGTCGTTGAGGTAGGCGCGGCGCGTGAATTCGCCGGGCTCGGCCAGACGCAGGCCCAGCGCGCGGCCGGCTTCGAGGCAGCGCGCCAGCAGCAGCTGCAAGACCACGGGGCCGCCATGGCCCTGCAGTTCGAGCACGTCTTCGCCGGTATAGGAATGCGGCGCCTTGAAATACAGGGCGATGCCCTGGTCGATCGGGCGACCGTCGCCATCGTTGAACGATAAATACGTGGCATGGCGCGGCTCGAGCGCGCGGGCGCCGAACAATTCGGCAATCAGGGGGGAGAGGTCGGGGCCCGATGCGCGCACCACGCCGATGCCGCCGCGTCCGGGGGCGGTGGCAATGGCGGCAATCGGGGCACTGTCAGTTTTCATGATTTTTTCTTATGGATGCGGTGAAGGCCGGGCCAGCCGCATGGCAGGCCCGGCGTCGATGCGCACAGTTTATTATGATTGGCAGTGCGGAGGAAGAAAAACGAGACGATTGGCCTGCGGCCGACGTCATTGACGGCGATTCGACACGCATTTTCAACGCAGATTCAACACAGATTCGGCGTAGATTCAACGCAGATTCGGCACATACCGCGGCGGCGCAGGCCTGCGGCTGGCGCGCCTAGTGCGCCACCCCGGCCGGCACGTACAAGCCGGCCTGCAGCGCCCGCTCCTGCACCAGCGCCAGCACCAGGTCGATGGTCGGGGTCGGCACGCCGGTCATGCGGCCGA
>JAIZVZ010000004.1 GCA_021768485.1 Oxalobacteraceae bacterium
CGGGCCGGCGTGCATTTCCATGCCGCTCACCACGCAGTCGTACCACGACAGGCCGAGCACGGCCGGCACCACGCCGATCACCTTGCCGGCGTCTTCGAGGATCGGCCCCTGCTCGATATGGGCCTCGAAATAATAGCCGATCGGATGCTGGCCCGGCACCTCGTCGCCGCGATAGCCGATGCGCGCCAATTCCTCGCCGACCGACTTGCCGTCGACATCCTTGGCGGCATAGGCATGCTCGAGCGAAAAGGCGCCGCAAAACACGCCCGAGCCCATCATCACCGGCACGAAGCGCGATCCTTCCTCATTGGTCCAGAACGCCACCTCGATCGGCGCCGCCGTGCGTATGCCGTGGTCGTTGAGCGTGCGCACCACTTCAAGCGCGGCCAGCACGCCGTAATTGCCATCGAACTTGCCGCCGGTCGGCTGGGTATCGATATGGCTGCCCGCCACCACCGGCGGCAAGGCCGGATTGCTGCCGGCGCGGCGCATGAAGACATTGCCGATCTGATCGACGGTGACGCTCATGCCGGCCTCGCGGCCCCAGCGCACCACCAGGTCGCGCCCCTGCTTGTCGAGATCGGTCAGCGCCAGGCGCTTGACGCCGCCCTTGGCGGTGGCACCGATTTCAGCCAGCGTCATCAGCGATTGCCACAGGCGCTCGCCGTCGATACGCAAGTCGGCCATTTTCATTGTTGCGTCGTCCATCGGACCTGCTCCTCGTTTGAATAGGGTTTGCTGCTATCGGATCGCCGCATTCAGAGCCGCGACGGATTAAAAGCCGGGCGCTCGATATACCGTCCGGCGCCCGGCTCGACCAGGATCTGGCCGCGCTCGAACACCAGTTTGCCGGCCGCCACCGTATGGGTCGGCACGCCGCGCACGGTGCGCCCTTCGAAGACATTGAAGCCGCTTTTCGAAAACTGCGTCTTGGCCGACATCGTGCGCGTGCCGTGCGGGTCCCAGACCACGATGTCGGCATCGGAACCGGCTGCCAGAATGCCTTTGCGCGGGTACATATTGAAAATTTTCGCGGCATTGGCCGAGGTGACGGCCACGAACTCGGACGGCGTCAGCCGGCCGCTGCCCACCCCGGCATCCCACAACACGGCCATGCGCTCTTCGACGCCGCCGCAGCCGTTCGGGATTTTCGTGAAATCGCCCTTGCCGGCCGCTTTCTGGGCCTCGCAAAAAGTGCAGTGGTCGGTCGCGGTCGTCTGCAGATCGCCGCTTTGCAGGCCGTGCCAGAGCGCCGTCTGATGTTCCTGCGAGCGAAACGGCGGGCTCATCACATGGCCGGCGGCAAAATCAAAATCGGGGTTCCGATACACGCTGTCGTCGATCAGCAGATGGCCGGCCAGCGCCTCGCCATAGACGCGCTGGCCACCGGCACGCGCGCGCCGGATCGCGCCGAGCGATTCGGCGCACGAGACGTGGACGATATAAATCGGCGTCTCCAAAACCTTGGCAATGGCGATCGCGCGCTGCGCCGCCTCGCCCTCGACCACCGGCGGGCGCGACAGCGGATGGGCGGCCGGACCTGTGATGCCTTTTGCCAGCAGGGCCTGCTGCAGCATGAAGACCAGCTCGCCGTTTTCGGCATGCACGGTCGGCAGCGCGCCCAGCTCGACGCAGCGCGTAAAGCTTTTTACCAGTATTTCGTCGTCGGCCATGATGGCGTTTTTATAGGCCATGAAATGCTTGAAGCTGTTGACGCCATGTTGTCCGACCAGGGTAGCCATATCGCGCCCCACGCTGTCGTCCCACCAGGTCACGGCCACATGAAAGGTATAGTCGCTGGCCGACTTGTGCGCCCATTCGCGCCACGTATGGTAGGCGTCGAGCAGCGGTTGGCGCGGCGCCGGGATGACGAAATCCATGATGCTGGTGGTGCCGCCGGCCAGGCCGGCAACGGTGCCGGTAAAGAAATCGTCGGTGGCGACCGTTCCCATGAACGGCAACTGCATATGCGTATGCGGATCTATCCCGCCCGGCATCACATACTGGCCGCCGGCATCGATGACGCGGGTCTTGGCCGGCGCCGCAAGGTGATCGCCGACCGCCACGATCAGGCCGTCGGCGCACAATACATCGGCGCGATAGGCGCGGTCGGCATTGACGACAGTGCCGCCGCGAATCAGGATACTCATGAATGGTCCCTTTATGTATGTGACCGGCTACGCCGCATGCACTTTACTTTACACCGCGCCGCGTGGGCCTTGCCAACGAAATTGCAGCTGCGATCGAACTCACCCCTGCTGCAGCGCGGCGCCGGCGGCCGGCGCCGTCCTCTGGCCCAGCATCGCCAGGCCATAGACAAGCGCCGAAATGGCGATGCCGACAAACCAGGCATATGTGTAGAGCAGCTTGAAGCCGTCGGCCACGCCGGGAAAGGCGGCCGGAAAGGCCGCATTCAAAAACCCGGGCAGATTGGGCAAGACGCCGGCCGCAAATGCGAGGATGGCGGCCTTGTTCCAGCCCTTGCCGTACGAATACTTGCCGCCCTCCAGATACAGCTGGTCGACTTCCAGGCGCGTGCCGCGAATGAAATAGTAATCGACGATCAAAATGCCGGCAATCGGCCCCAGCAGGGCCGAATAGCCGACCAGCCAGGTGAAGATATAACCCTGGGTCGAGGCCAGTATCTTCCACGGCATCATGGCGATTGCGATAAAGGCCGTGATATAGCCGCCGGTGCGATAGGAAATCGCTTTCGGATTGAGCGAAGAAAAATCATAAGCCGGGCCGACCAGATTGGCCGCCAGATTGACGCTGACGGTGTCGATCAGCATCACCAGCAAGGCGATCAGCACCGCCGCGCCGGTCATGCGGCTGGCCAGGTCGACCGGATCCCAGATCGCCTTGCCGTACAAGACCACGGTGGCCGAGGTGACGATTACCGCCAGCATCGCCAGCAAGCCCATCGGCACCGGCAAGCCGACGCTCTGACCCAGTATCTGATCGCGCTGGGTTTTCGCAAAGCGGGTAAAGTCGGGAATGTTGAGCGCCAGCGTGGCCCAGAAGCCGACCATTGCCGTCAGCGACGGCCAGAACGTCGACCAGAATTGGCCCGCTTTTTGACCGCCGGCGACGAACTGCGACGGCTGATGCAGAATCGGGCCGAAGCTGCCGGCCTTTTGATAGACCCAGCCGAGCAGCACGAAGCAGATGACGATCTTCAGGGGCGCGGTATAGGTTTCAAGCTTGCGGATCGCATCCATGCCGTGCACGATGTACCAGAACTGGATCGCCCAGAACACCAGAAAACAGACGAACTGGGCACCGTTGATGCCGAGGCCGGCGATCTCGGCGCCGCCCAGCGGATGCCCGAGCAGCACCCCGGCCAGCGTGTAAATCATCTGCCCGCCAAACCAGGTCTGAATGCCGTACCAGCCGCAGGCGACGATGGCGCGCATCAGGGCCGGCAAACGGGCGCCGGTGGTGCCGAACGAGGCGCGCGCCAGCACGGCATAAGGAATGCCGTATTTGGTGCCGGCATGGCCGATCAGCAGCATCGGCACCAGCACGATGGCATTGGCCAGAAATACCGTCAGCACCGCCTGCCAGGCAGACATGCCGTTTTCGATCAGGCTGGCCGACAAGGTATAGGCCGGAATACACATCACCATGCCGACCCACAGCGCGGCAAAATGATACCAGCGCCAGGTGCGCTGGGCCGCAGTGGTCGGCGCCAGATCGTCATTCCAGAGCGCCGTCGCTACAGTGTTGTCGTTTTTCACAGATGAATTCTCCAAAGTCTTGATAAATAGTGTTACTGATTATGCAAATGCATTTCCCGCGCATGCCGATTGCCTTGCCGCCGGCGGGCAGGCTCAGCCGCTGGCCTGCGGATTGCGCCGATCCTGGGTCCAGTTCATGTACGGCTTGCCCGTCTGCTGCACGACCATGGAAATGCAGCCGGCCACCGGGCAGGTAATCTCGCACAGATTGCAACCGACACATTCCTGGCTGATCACTTCATAGCGACGGCTGCCGTCGTCGGCGATCAGTTGCGCAATCGACTGGTGCGAAGTGTCTTCGCAAGCGATATGGCATTTGCCGCAGGCGATGCACAGGCTCTGGTCGATAGCGGCGATGACCTGATAATTCATGTCCAGGTATTTCCAGTCGGTGGTATGGGCCAGCGCTTTACCGGCAAAGGCCGCAATAGTAGCGTACCCTTTGCCATCCATCCAGCGCGACAGGCCATCCTTCATTTCCTCGACGATGCGAAAACCGTGCAGCATGGCCGCCGTGCACACCTGCACCGAGCCGGCGCCGAGCGCCAGAAATTCGGCGGCGTCGCGCCAGTTGCCGATGCCGCCAATGCCGGAAATCGGCAAACCGGCGGTCTGCGGATCGCGTGCGATCTCGGCCACCATGTTCAGTGCGATCGGCTTGACCGCCGGGCCGCAATAGCCGCCGTGCGTACTGGCGCCGCCGACGATGGGACGGGCGATCATGCGGTCGAGGTCGACCGCGGTGATCGAGTTGATGGTATTGATCAGCGATACGGCGTCGGCGCCGCCGGCATGCGCGGCGCGCGCCGGCAGGCGGATGTCGGTAATATTCGGAGTCAGCTTGACGATCACCGGCAAGCGGCTATAACGCTTGCACCAGCGCGTGACCATCTCCACATATTCGGGCACCTGGCCGACAGCTGCGCCCATGCCGCGCTCGGGCATGCCGTGCGGACAGCCGAAATTGAGTTCGATGCCATCGGCGCCGGTAGCCTCGACCAGCGGCAAGATGTCTTTCCAGCTCTGTTCGACACACGGCAGCATCAGCGACACGATCACGGCGCGGTCGGGCCAGTCCTTTTTCACCTGCGTAATTTCGCGCAGATTGATTTCGAGGCTGCGGTCGGTAATCAGTTCGATATTGTTAAAACCGATCACTTCGCGGTTCTTGCCGTAATGGGCCGAGTAGCGCGACGAGACGTTGACCGGCGGCGGATCTTCGCCCAGGGTCTTCCAGACCACCCCGCCCCAGCCGGCCTCGAAGGCCCGCACCACGTTGTAGGCTTTATCGGTCGGCGGCGCGGAGGCCAGCCAGAATGGATTCGGGGCCTTGATCCCGGCAAAGACAATCGACAGATCAGCCATGCTTATGCCTTCACGGTAGAGGATGCGGTTGGAGATGCGCTTGCAAATGCGCTTGCCGGGGCCGCGCGCAAATCGAAGTCGATTGCCTGCGCCGCCAGTTTGCCGTGCTGTACCGCCTGCACCGTCAAATCCTGTCCCGGGCCGACGCAATCGCCGCCGGCATAAATGCCGGCCACGCTGGTGCGCAGATGGACATCGACCACGATTTTTTCGCTGACTTTGTCACGCGGATTATCACCCGGACTGCGCCCCGTCCGGCCGCCCTCACGCTGCACTTGTGCCGCCAGCGCGCCGCGCAGGCTGGCACTGTCGAGACTCTGGCCGATGGCCTTGAAAATGCCTTCGGCGGCAATCTCGAAGGTGGCCCCGGTAGCCTGCAAGACGCCGGCCTCGAGCGCGGTTTTTTCGAAGCGCATGCCGCGCACCCGGCCCGCATCATCGAGCAAGACTTGCTGCGGCTGGGCCCAGGTCAGCATGCGCACGCCGTGCTGCAGCGCGATCTGCCGTTCGTGGCCGGTGGCCGACATGGCGCCGGCATCGCGCCGATAGACGAGGCTCACTTCCTGCGCGCCGAGCCGCACCAGCTGCACCGCAATATCAATGGCGGTGTTGCCGGCGCCAAGCACGATGGCACGCGCCGGCACCGGCATTTGCGTCAGGTCCTCGGCCTGGCGCAGCGCGGCGATATAGTCGACTGCCGCCAGCAGGCCCGGCGCATCTTCGCCGGCCAGGCCGAGGCGGCGGCTGGCAGCCAGGCCCAGCCCCAGAAACACGGCGTCATAGCTCGCATGCAAATCCTGCAGCGACAGATTGGCGCCCAGCACCTGACCGTAGCGGATCGTGATGCCGCCGATCTCGAGCAAAAACGCGATTTCCTTTTGCGCGATGGCGTCGGTCAATTTATATTTTGCAATGCCGTATTCATTCAGGCCGCCCGGCTTGGCCCGGGCTTCGAAGACCACCACCTCATGGCCGAGCATGGCCAGGCGGTGCGCGCACGACAGCCCGGCCGGGCCGGCGCCGACCACCGCCACGGTCTTGCCGCTGGCGCTGGCGCGCACAAACGGATGGACGGGAAAAACCATGTGATCGGTCGCATGACGCTGCAACAGGCCGATCTTGACCGGCTGCCCTTCTTGTCCGTGATTGCGCACGCAAGCCTGTTCGCACAGGATTTCGGTCGGGCAGACGCGGGCACAGCTGGCGCCGAGAATATTTTGCTGCAAGATGACCTGGGCCGCTCCATTCACATTATCGTTGGCGATATGTGAAATGAAACTGGCGATATCGATTTCCGAAGGACAGGCGCGCGTGCACGGCGCATCGTAGCAATACAGACAGCGCGCGCTTTCTATTGCGGCCTGGCGCGCCGTCAGCGGCGGCGCCAGGTCGGTGAAGCGCGCCTCGAGCGCCTTCCGCGCCTCCGGCGTGCCGGCTGCATGGGCTATATGTTGCAGATTTGCAATCATTCTTAATTCCTATCACTTACTGTAAAGAACAATCGGAACGACTTCACAAGCCGGATGAGCGCAGCATGGCCGCCGCTGGCACGTACGCTCTTACTTCATCTGCGGGAAAGCAAATTCCGCACCTGCGCTCGCCGTGTTCGGCCAGCGCTGCATCACTGCCTTGTGGCGGGTATAAAAACGCACGCCTTCGGGGCCATAGACATGGTGATCGCCGAACATGCTGCGCTTCCAGCCGCCAAAGCTGCTAAAGGCCATTGGCACCGGCAGCGGCACGTTGACGCCGACCATGCCGACCTGGATCTGGCGCACGAATTCGCGCGCCACGCCACCGTCACGGGTATAAATGGCCACGCCGTTGCCATATTCGTGGGCATTGACCAATTCAATCGCCGCACCAATATCGGGCGTACGCACCATGCACAGCACCGGTCCAAAAATTTCATCTCGGTAAATCGACATCGCCGGCGTCACATGGTCGAACAGCGTGCCGCCGACAAAAAAGCCCTCTTCACGGCCGGCAACGACGAGCTGGCGGCCATCGACGACCAGCGTCGCCCCCTCGGCCACGCCGGCGCTAATCATCGCTTCGATGCGCTGCTTGGCGGCCAGCGACACCACCGGGCCCATTTCGGCGCCGGCCGCCATGCCGTCGGCAATTTTCAAGGCGCGGATACGCGCGCTCAGGGTGTCGCGCAGTTGATCGGCGGCGGCGCCAACGGCCACCACCACCGAAATCGCCATGCAGCGCTCGCCGGCGGCACCGAAGGCGGCGCCGATCAGGGCATCGACCGTCATCTCCATGTCGGCATCGGGCATCACCACCATGTGATTCTTGGCCCCGCCGAGCGCCTGCACACGCTTGCCCGTCGCGCAGCCGCGCGCATAAATATATTCGGCGATCGCGGTCGAACCGACAAAACTGATGGCCTGCACCGCGGGATGGTCGAGCAGCGCATCGACTGCCACCTTGTCGCCCTGAATCACATTGAACACGCCGTCGGGCAAGCCGGCCTGCTTCAGTAACTGCGCATGCAGCAGGGACGGCGAGGGATCGCGCTCGGACGGCTTCAAGATGAAAGTATTGCCGCACGCCAATGCAACCGGAAACATCCACATCGGCACCATCACCGGGAAATTAAATGGCGTGATGCCGGCCACCACGCCCAAGGGCTGGCGCAGCGACCAGGCATCGATGCCGCGCGCGATCTGCTCGGTCGATTCGCCCTTGAGCAAGTGCGGGATACCGACGGCAAACTCGACCACTTCGATACCGCGCGCCACTTCGCCCTGGGCATCGGCAAAGGTCTTGCCGTGCTCGCGCGTGAGCATGGCGGCAAATTCATCGGCATGCTCGTGCATCAATTGCAGATATCTGAACAGCACGCGCGCGCGCGTCAGCGGCGGCGTCGCCGCCCACGCCGGAAAGGCGGCGGCGGCGGCGGCCACGGCGGCCTCGACTTCATCGACAGTTCCGAGCGCGACACGGCCGATTGCCGTGCCCAGCGCCGGATTATAGACATCGGCGTAGCGCTCACCGAGCGTGTCGACGCTGAGGCCGTTGATAAAATGCGGTACCGTATAGCGACTGTTCATGATGGTTTCCTGGTTGTCCGTGCAGCCTGTGCGGCAGGCCTGCGTTATAAAAAAAAGAGAAAAAAAGAGAAGCGCAAGCGGGCGGCGACCTCGCCGCTGCCTGTTGAAAAAGTCGGGAAATATTATCGTTAATCAGTCATGGCAATCAGCATGCCAGTGATGATTAAAATCAATCATTTGCAATAAATCAAAGCGCCTGCCGGGGCTGCCGGCTCTGGCGCAAGACGATGCCACGGCCACCAACAACATCGCGCCACCCCCGCGCATGGACTCAAGCCAATATTACGCAGATCAGCGACGGCCGGCAATCGTTTCAGGCAATCGCAAGCATGCCGTTTCAGCTGGCAGCAAATTCAGCACCGATCTCGATCTTACCTAAAAACAAGCTCACCAGACCCCGGCAACAATGCTGAAGCCTTGCTATGATGGCATGCTCAACGCCATTCTTCCGACAGGATATCCATGAAAACCAAAGCTGCAGTCGCCTGGAAAGCCGGCGCCCCCCTCACCATCGAAGAAGTCGACCTGGCCGGGCCGCGCGCCGGCGAAGTGCTGGTCGAAATCAAGGCCACCGGCATTTGCCACACTGATTACTACACCTTGTCGGGCGCCGACCCGGAAGGTATTTTCCCGGCCATTCTCGGCCATGAAGGCGCCGGCCTGGTGCTCGAAGTCGGCGCCGGTGTCACCAGCGTGCAAAAAGACGACCACGTGATCGCGCTCTATACGCCGGAATGCCGGCAATGCAAATTCTGCCTGTCGCGCAAGACCAATCTGTGCCAGGCGATCCGCTCGACGCAGGGGCGCGGTCTGATGCCGGACGGCACCTCGCGCTTTTCGCTCGACGGCAAGCCGATTTTCCATTACATGGGCACCTCGACTTTTTCCAACTATATCGTGGTACCCGAAATCGCGCTGGCCAAGATCCGCACCGATGCCCCGTTCGACAAGGCCTGCTATATCGGCTGCGGCGTGACCACCGGCGTCGGCGCCGTGGTGTTTTCGGCCAAGGTCGAAGCCGGCGCCAATGTGGTCGTGTTCGGCCTCGGCGGCATCGGTCTGAACGTGATCCAGGCCGCGAAAATGGTCGGCGCCGGCAAGATCATCGGCGTCGACCTCAATCCGCGGCGCGAAGCGATGGCGCGCCGATTCGGCATGACCGACTTCATCAATCCGAAAGATGTGGCCAATGTGGTCGACCACATCGCGGCCCTGACCGACGGCGGCGCCGATTATTCGTTCGAATGCATCGGCAACACGACCACCATGCGCCAGGCGCTCGAGTGTACCCACAAGGGCTGGGGGCAATCGTTCATCATTGGCGTCGCCGCGGCCGGCCAGGAAATTTCGACGCGGCCGTTCCAGCTCGTCACCGGCCGCCAGTGGAAAGGCTCGGCCTTTGGCGGCGCGCGCGGCCGAACCGACGTCCCGACCATCGTCGACTGGTATATGGACGGCAAGATCAATATCGACGATCTGATCACGCACACACTGCCTCTGGAACGGATCAACGAAGGTTTCGATCTGATGAAAAGCGGCGAATCGATCCGCTCGGTGGTGCTGTTTTAATCGCGGTGCTCAGTCACGCCCCGAAAAAAAAGCGGCCCGGAAACGGCGCCGCTGGCAGCTGAGCAGGTGAGGCGGCCTTGCCGGCATTGACGCCGGCAAGGGCCCGGACCACTTTAGTGCGGGATCGAATAATTGACTGGCAACCACTCGAAATGCTTGCCATTGGCACGCAGACGGCCAATGCCCGGGAAAGAAACATGGGCGGCGGCAATCAGGTAAGCGTTCTCGGCGGCATCGGCATAGATTTTTTGACGCTGGGCGATGCCGGCCTTGCTGTCGTCGTCAAAGCTGATCGTGATGTCGGGACGGCCGAACTGGACCGAGGCCACATGCACGAGGTCGCCCCAGACCAGCAGTTTCTGGCCCCGGCTTTCGACCAGATAGCTGGTGTGGCCCGGCGTGTGGCCATGGGTGGCCACCGCCTTGATGCCCGGCGTCAAATCGGTATCGCCGTCGAACGGCTTGAATTTGCCGGCCGCGACATAGGGGCCGACCGACGCCATGGCGCCCTGAAACGAGGCTTTGCGGGCAGCCGGCGCCTTATCGAGATTGGCCTGACTGAGGCGGTAATCGGCTTCGCGCTTGTCGGCGCGCACGATAGCGTTCGGAAACACGATTTTGCCGTCCGCCATCAAGCCGCCGACATGGTCGCCATGCATGTGCGTGATATAGATTTCATCGACTTGCTCGGGCTGGTAACCGGCCGCCTGCAAATTGCGCACCAGGCGCCCCACGGTCGGCCCGAACAGGCTACCGGCACCGGTATCGATCAAGATCAGCTTGGAACCGGTATTGATCAGGAAGGCATTGAACGAGGTTTCCAGCGGGCTTTTCAGATAAGACTTGGCCAGCATCTGATCGACTTGCGGCGGCGTGACGCTGTTGAGCAAGGTATTGACCGGCAATTCGACGGTACCGTCCGACAAGGCTGTGACTTCAAAATCGCCGAGAATCACGCGGTAATAGCCGGGGGCGGCGACCTTGCTCAGCGGCGCGGCAGCTTGCGCGCCGCCGGCAACGACAGACAGGCCCAGCGTGACGGCCAAGGCGGCACGCAAAAAAGGACGGATGATCATGTTTTTTCCTCGCTCAAAACAGTATGGGAAGGTCTTGCAGACGCATATTCCGTAATTGGCTACAAGACAAAAATGCAATTATGCCTAATTCCAGGGCCGGCTGCCGAAACTGCGCGGACGATTCTGCATCTGCCTCAATTCGAGGTGCGCAAAAACGGCACCCAGCGCCGCCAGTTGAACTGCCAGAACGGCTTTTTCTCGGATCCGAGGTAGCTGCGCACCACGGCGCGCACCTGGTCGTGCAGCGCAAACGCGCGGCCCATGTCCGCTTGCAGCCAGGCCGTGTTTTCAAAGATGACGACACTAACCTTTTCTTTAGGGTAATACAGCAGTGTGGCCATATAGCCGCCGACATAGCCGTTATGGCTCATTTCCTGGATGCCGTCGGCATTCAGGACCTGGATGCCGTAACCGTAGCCGAGCGTGCCCCAGCTTTGCCGCCGCTGTGCATTCACCGACGGCGTGGTCATCGCCTGGTAGGCGGAATACGACAAGACGCTACCGCCATGCAGGCAATGGTCCCACAAGGCCAGATCGGCCAGCGTCGAAATCGCCCCGTTTTCCGCATTGTGCTCGGCCAGGCGCTTGCCCTGCTCGATGCGAAACGTGCCGTCGGCCTGTTCGTTGTAGCCGGTCACCAGGCGCGGCAGGCGGCGTTGCAGATTGGCGATGGTCTCGCTCGGCGGCATCATCGTGTCGACCATCTTGCAAGTCTTGAACATGCTTTCGGCCAGGGTCGTAAACGGCGTGCCGCTGACGCGCTCGACGAGCATGCCGAGCAAAAAATAATCGAGATTGGAATAGGCAAAGGTTGTGCCCGGCGCACTATTGAGCGGCTTGCCCAGTTCGACAATACCCGAGGTGTGGTTGAGCAATTGCGCCGTAGTGACCTCGTACGCCCAGCTATCGCGCAATTCGGGCAGATAACGCTTGATCGGCAAATTGAGGTCGAGATGCTTGGCGTCGGCCTCGCGCAACACCAGCGCAGCCGTCATTTGCTGGCTGATCGAACCGATCAGAAATTGACTGTCCGGTTCCGGATTGCGGGCCGCGGTATCGCGTTGCTGACCCAGAGTGCGCGCATAGACCGCTTGCGCGCCCTGCGTAATCAAGACCCCGCCGCTAAACGGGTGCGGTGCGGTACGGCTGAGAACGGCATCGATTTTTTTGCCGAGTTCTTCGGCGGGCAAGGCGGCCAACACAGATGAGGACAACAACAGAGCTGCTAAAAAAACATAAGCTCGGATGACAAGATTCATGGTTACGGGCACGGATGAGAGATATAGCCGTCACTGTAAGCTTTAACCGACTGCAATTCAAGCCGGATGCGCCAATAATCGAGCCAACGCATGCCTGGTGCGTATAATCGCATCTCCGTTTGTCAAATTCGTCACTTCGTCAGTTTTACTGCGCCCTCAACTGCAACTTCTTTATGGAATACCGGCATGCTCATCATTACAATTAAACAAGGCAAGGAAAAGAGCTTGCTGGAACGCCAGCCGTGGATTTATGCCTCGGCCGTTGAAAAAGTCGATGGCCGGCCCGACGAACGCTTCAAGCCCGGTGCAACCGCACTGGTGCAGTCCTCGTCCGGCAAATTCCTGGCGCGTGCCGCCTACAGCCCGAAGTCGCAGATCCGGGCCCGGGTCTGGAGTTTCGACCCCCATGAAGCGATTGACCATGCGCTGATCAAACGCCGGGTCAAGACGGCGCTCGACTTGCGCTTTGGCGGCAAGACGCACGCCGCCGAGACTTTGCTGCCGCTGATTGTCGGCGAAGCCGATGGCCTGCCTGGTTTGCTCGTCGATTATTGCGCCCAGGGGCCGGGCTATCTGATCTGCCAATTCCAGGCCGCCGGCGTCGATGCCTGGAAAGTGGCGATCGTGCAAAGCCTGGTGGCCGGCACCGGCTGCCCGAATGTCTATGAACGCAGCGACGAACTGATCCGCAAAGGCGAAGGCCTGGCAGTCACACCGGGCCCGCTGGCCGGCGACGAACCGCCGGAACAGGTGATCTTGCTTGAAAAAGGCATCCGCGTCGCCGTCGATCTATGCACGGGCGAACGGCACAAGATTCGCTGACCGCAGGCGACAGCGGCACGATCGCGGCCGCCGCGCCGCTCAGGAATGCGCCGCTCAGGAATAAAAGCACTTGGCGCATGCCTGCTTATAACTGGCATTGCCGCCGATGGCTATCTGCTGGCCCTCGCGCACGCGCTCGCCAGCGGCATTGACGCGGATATTCATGGTCGCCTTGCGGCCGCACGAGCAAATCGTCTTCATCTCTTCGATATCGTCGGCCAGACAGAGCAATTGCGCCGCGCCTTCGAACGGCTTGCCCTGGAAATCGGTGCGCAAGCCATAACAGATGACGGGGACGCCCTGCAACTGGGCGACTTGATGCAATTGCACCACTTGCTGCGAAGTCAGAAATTGCGCTTCATCGAGCAAGACGCAGGAGACGGTGGTCGCCGCCAGCGCCGCGACAAAATCGAAATCGGCATCGAACAGCCGGGCGTCGCGCTGCAAGCCGAGGCGCGAAGTGACCTTGCCGAGGCCGTAGCGGTTATCGAGGGCGGCCGTATACAAGGCCACACTGCGTCCCTGCTCTTCGTAATTATGTGCTACCTGCAGCATCGCTGCCGATTTTCCCGCATTCATGGCGGCATACCGAAAATAGAGCTTTGCCACGCCGTCTCCAATAAAAAAATGGAAGCCATCTTACCATGACCGGGCGTGCCGGCGATCACGCTTTGTGGTGCGCCGCGCCGGACTTCTTGGGCGCGGCCTTGGGCTGCATGGCGGCGGCACCGTCGGCGGCGATGGCCTGGCTGTTCTGATGGTCGGTATGGGCCTCGACCATCTCGGGCGCGACTTCGATGCGCGTAATACTGGCAGACACCGAAATCGGATCGCTCGAGGGAAACGTCATTTCGATCGCATCGTCGAGCAGGCTCTCCTTGGCTTTTTCCTCGACCGTGTCGAGGTCGTCGGCCAGAGTGACGATGGCGCTGGCCCAGCGAAAGAATTTGCAGCTGGCCAGCTCACGTACGGTCTTGATATGAAACATTTGCCTGAGCCGCTCGGCATCGGCGGCCGAAACCCCATTCAAGGCATCAGGCGGGGCATCGGCGATCTCGCGCGCACTCTTGCCGTGGTATGCACGGTCCAGCATATGGTTGGCGATGTCCATGAATCGAGCTCCTCCGTTAAACAGCAGACAAAAGAGCATAGATTACGTCGCGCCGCCGTTCGGCTCTGTTCGACAACAAACATAGAGACGGCTGGCCGGCAGGCCGCTGCGGCACGGGCCGCCGCCAGCGCAGCCGGCTCAGCCGACTTCGTCGGGAATGAAATGGCCGAGCTTGGCCGCCTTGACGTTCAGATAGCGGCGATTGAAGGCGGTGCGCGTGATCAACAACGGCAAGCGTTCGGTGACGGTGATGCCCAGGTGTTCAAGCGAATCCATCTTGCGCGGATTATTGGTCATCAGGCGCAAGGACGTAATGCCCAGTTGCTTGAGCATCGGCGCCACCAGATTGTAATTGCGCTGGTCGGCCTCGAAGCCCAGTGCGTGATTGGCTTCGACGGTGTCATAGCCCTGGTCTTGCAGGTGATAGGCGCGCAGTTTGTTGCTCAGGCCAATGCCGCGCCCTTCCTGGCGCAGGTATAGCAAGGCGCCACGCCCTTCGGCGGCAATCGCCTTGAGCGCCGTTTCCAGCTGGGCGCCGCAATCGCAGCGCTGGCTGAACAGGGCGTCGCCGGTCAGGCATTCGGAATGGATGCGCGCCAGAACCGGGGCGCCATCGGCCACATCGCCGAGCGCCATCAGCAGATGTTCCTTGCCGGTCGACGGCTCCAGAAAGGCATGCAGTACAAAGGTGGCCCAAGGCGTCGGCAAGGCGCACGAGGTAACATATTCGAGGCTGGCGCCGGCAGCGGTCACAACGGCATGTTCGGTACTGGGTATCAAAGGCATGGCAAAATCGTTCATAGGAGCACAAAACGTGGATTAGCCGGCTATTTTGCCACTAAACACCATTTGCCGCACATTTCTTGGCTTTTTCCGCACTGTTTTCACTGCCGCCATAGGCATTCAGGCAAGACTGCTGACGATTTCGAACGAATGCAGACGCGCCGCGTGCTCGTAAATCTGGGCCGTGACCATCAATTCGTCAGGCTGGTACAGGTCGCGCAAGTCGGCCATTTTCTGGCGTATCGCCGGTGCCGCGCCGATCATGGCGCAGCCCAGCGCGCGGTCGACATGCGCTTGTTCCGCGCTCGACCACAGGCCGTCGAGACTGTCGACCGGCCGCTTCAACGGGCCCGGCGTGCCGCGTACCAGCGCCAGAAATTGCTGCTGCAGCGAAGTAAACAAATGCCTGGCCTCGTCATCGGTATCGGCCGCCACGGCGGCCACGCAAATCATCGCATACGGCTTGGAGAGGGCTGCGGACGGTCGGAAACGGGCGCGGTACAGAGCCAGCGCCGGCGCCAGATAAGCTGGTGCAAAATGCGCGGCAAAAGCGAAGGGCAGCCCGAGCTCGGCCGCCAGCTGGGCACTGAACAGGCTCGATCCGAGCAGCCATACAGGCACGGCGAGGCCGGCACCGGGCACGGCCTGCACGGCCTGCCCGGCATGCGCGGGCCGGAAATACGATTGCAGCTCAAGCACGTCTTGGGCAAAGGTGTCGGCGCTATCGCCGAGATGGCGCCGCAACGCGCGGGCCGTCGCCTGATCGGCCCCCGGCGCCCGCCCCAGCCCGAGGTCGATGCGGTCCGGATACAGCGCCGCCAGCGTGCCAAATTGCTCGGCAACGATTAGCGGCGCATGATTGGGCAGCATGATGCCGCCGGCACCGACCCGCATGGTCGAGGTCGCAGCTGCCACATGGGCAATGACCAGCGCCGTGGCGGCACTGGCCACGCCTGTCATATTGTGATGCTCGGCCAGCCAGTAGCGATGGTAGCCCCAGCGCTCGGCATGCTGGGCCAGGTCGCGCGTATTGCGCAGCGCCAGCGCGGCATCGCCGCCCTCGATGATGGGCGAGAGGTCGAGCAACGATAATCTGGTCATGAGAGCTCATGGGAAGTGGGCGCGCGGGCGGCCCGAAGAGTCCATGCTACCGCAATTTCGCCGGCGGCGCCGAAGCCAAAGTCGGCGGCGCGCTCTGCCGGAGGAACTTGCGCAAGGATGGCAGACACTAAAAAAGCCTATCCCCTTTCAGCACAGGAGCGCATATGAACAAGATACCAAGAAAGCAAGCCCTGGCCATCCTGCTGGGCGCAGCCGCATCGGCGGCGGCCACACTGGCGCTGGCCGCCCAACCGCAGACCGTGCAAATCCGTCCGCAAAGCACTTACAGCCTGTCGCCCGACGATTTCGATGCGGCCTATGCGCACCGCTACGACCTCAACAATGGCCAGACGCTGAAATTGCGGCACAGTCCGCTGCGCTATTTCGTGCGCCTGGCCGGCGCGCCCGAAGTCGAGCTATTCCCGCAGGCGCGTGACGTCTTTCTGACCAGTACCGGGGCAACCGTGCTGTTTCGCGATGATGGCGACACCGTTGTCGTGCGCGGCTTCGAAAAAATGCCGGGCCACGGCCCGCTGCGCTGAGGGCCGGGACGGCGGCCGATCGGCATGGTCGGGGCCGGCGGCACAGAGGGCGCCGGCGCCGGCGGACAACCGGGCAGAAGCGCTTTATCCGCGCCGGGCAATCGGCCTCAGAACTCTTCCCAGCCCGAATCGCCGTTCGCCACGGCCAGTTGCTTTGGCGCGGCGCGCATCGCCTGGGGCTTGGCCGGGGCGCGCGCGAGCTGCGATTTTTCGCTCAGCTTGAGCAAATTGTGCGTTTCGGCCTGCATCGCCAAACGGCTCGGCACCTTCTTGCTTTGATGACGGGCGCGCATCGTTTGACCGCCCGACATCAGCTTGAAGGCCCCCACCAGTTGCGACAAATGGTTGGCCTGGTCCTTCATGGTGGCCGCCGCCGAGGCTGCCTGCTCGACCAGGGCCGCATTTTGCTGCGTGATCTCATCCATCTGCATGATGGCTTGATTGACTTGCTCAATGCCAGCGCTTTGTTCGCGGCTCGAGGTCGCAATTTCGCCCATGATCGAAGTTGCCTGCGTTACCGAATCGACGATTTCCTGCATGGTGGCACCGGCGTCGCTGACCAGCTTGCCGCCGTTTTCGACTTGACCGAGCGAGGCGGCAATCAATTTTTTGATGTCGTTGGCCGCACTGGCGCTGCGCTGGGCAAGATTGCGCACTTCGCCAGCGACGATCGCAAAGCCGCGTCCCTGTTCGCCGGCGCGCGCCGCTTCGACGGCTGCATTCAGGGCCAGAATATTGGTCTGGAAGGCGATGCTGTCGATGACGCCGATGATGTCGCCGATCCGTTTCGATTCGTCCCTGATCGAGCCCATGGTGTCGACCACGTGGCTGACCGCATCGCCGCCCTTGAGGGCAATGCTCGAGGTGGTCCGCACCAGCTGACTGGCTTCGTGCGCATTATCGGCATTTTGCTTGACGGTGGACGTCAGTTCTTCCATGGCCGAGGCAGTCTCTTCGAGGCTCGAGGCTTGCGACTCGGTACGCGCCGACAGATCGAGGACGCCGTCGGCGATTTCGCCGGCGCCGGAATTGACCAGTTCGCTCGATTGCGTGATCTGGCCGATAAGCAATTTGACATTGATCTGCAATATCTTCAGCGATTGCATCACGCGCGAAATCTCATCGTCGCCGTGGGTCGCAATCTTGCCCGTCAAATCGCCGGAGCTCATCATTTCGATATCGTCGAGCGCATTTTTTAGCGGCGAAATGATGCTGCGATAAATGATCGCACCGGCAATCACTGGCAGCAGCACGCCGAGCGTCGCTGCTGACAGCGCCCATCCGGCGAGCGCGCTAGTGCCTTCCAGATTCCAGGCGAAAACCGCATTAATGGCCGACAGGATGAAGGTCGAGCCGAAGGCTACCCACAGCTTGGCGCCGATCGACAGATTTTTGAGCCCGTGCAGGAAGCGAAACATCGAGCGCTGCAAGGCGGCGCCATCGCGGATGAACAATTGCGTGTTACCGGCCTTGATCGCCTTGTAGGCCGCATCGGCCGCCGCCACCGCCTCGCGCGCCGGCTTGCCGCGAATCGAGGTATAGCCGACCACACGGTGATTTTCGATCAGCGGCGCGACATTGGCTTCGACCCAATAATGGTCGCCGTTCTTGCAGCGGTTTTTCACCAGGCCGGTCCAGGCTTTTCCCTGCTTGAGCACGCGCCACATGTCGGCAAACGCTTCTTCGGGCATATCGGGATGGCGCACGAGATTGTGCGGCTTGTTCAGCAATTCTTCTTCGCTAAAACCGCTGACGCGCAAAAAATCCTCGTTGACATAAGTGATCCGGCCCTTCAAGTCAGTCTTGGAAACAATGGCCTCCCAATCCTGCAAAACGTATTCATTGTTACTTACTGGCAAATTTGTACGCATATTACTCTCTTGGTTTAAGCAAAGTTTTACTAAGACAATTGTTAAATCTCAAATGACGACATGTCTCAAGGGCGGAATTTTTAAAATTCTCTTTTACCACTTTACCTACAAGCAATATTGCATACGAAATGATGCCAAACACTGAAGGAACTGGTTGTTGTCGTTATGAATTATATTCTGATTGAAATGTTTCTATGTTGACACAACGATATCAATTGATACTTTTTTTGTTTCAGGCCTGTAAAATTTATGTTTCAGGCACAAAATAATGTGTCAATTAATGCGCTCGGATGATGCAGCAGTGGCAGGGCTGCATGCCATACCGCCGCCCACGCCCAAGGCTGCCGGCTGAGGCGCAATCTGAAGGTGGCCGCAAGCGCGCCCGCCGGCCCCCGCGGCCCGCATCGTCAATGCGAATCGGAGGCGGCCGGCCGTTTGCCGCCTTCGAGCTTGTCGACGGCTTGCTCCAGAACCACGATACGCTCGAGGCGAATCTTTTGTGTTGCTCCATCGAAAGCCGGCAGCCCGGTATAATTTTCCGCTTCGGCCGCTTCTTTTTTCAAGCGCGCTATCTTTTGCTTCAAACTATGCAAGCGCCGCCGCTCTATCCATTGCTCCAGCCATATCATGAGTTTCCTCTTTCAATAAGATCAAAAGCCGATACCCGTTTGTCCTGTGCCGTCGCCATTCGGTCGCTATTAATTATGCGTGCGGCCAGGACTGCGGGGCGCGTCTATAAGTGTAAAAAAGTGTGACAGCAGCACCGCACTGCGGCCCTGCGCTAGGACAACAGTCATGCCACGAATGTTCCGGGTCACAACTTGTAAGGGAATGTAATGGCAGTCAACGGCGACGCCATCGACTTCGTTTTCAGCTCAGGAGCAGCACAAATGTTCCACTCGATTTTTATCCTAACCTGAAGGAATTACACAATGAATAAGTTACTCGCAATCATGGTCGCCGGCTTGTTCGCTACCTCGGTTTACGCTCAAACCCCAAGCACGACGACTACGCCAAGCTCGGCAACCGTCAAGGCCGCCAAAGCCGATGCCAAGGAAAGCAAGGCTGCCGCCAAGGCTGATGCCAAAGAAGCCAAGACCGATATCGCTGCCGACGCATCGGTCGCCAAGGCCAAGACCAAGGCCCATAAAGCCAAAGCCAAGGCCCATAGCAAGGCCAAGCTGGCCAAGGCTAGCGCCAAGGCCGATGCCGATGTCACCAAGACCGAAGCTGGCGTTACCGCTCCGAAATAATTATCTTTCGAATTTGAACAAAAAAAGACAGGGCACATGCCCTGTCTTTTTTATTTTGGCGTGCCCCCGGACGGGGCGCCAGCATCCCGCCAGCCGGTGCTAGCGCTTGATCTTGCCAAAGGCGTCGCCAGCTTTCCAGCTCGGCATCTCCGGCGCATTGGCCACTGCATAACCGAGATTGAGCGCAAATTGCGCCTGTTGCACCATGCCCGACAAATCCCAGGCCGGATCGTAGCGGTCGCTGACCTGGTGATAATCTTTTTTGAAGCTGACCATCCTGGCTTTCGAGGCTCCATCGTCTTTTTCGAACGAGAACGAACCGTCGCCCGAAAACACGGCCGAGCCGACATTAAACGCGGGAATGCCGGCCCGCGCAAAATTGAAATGATCGGCCCGGAAATAAGCTCCCGACAAATCGGGCACTTGCGGAGCGATCTGCAATCCCATGCGCTGCGCGACTACGGCCGCGGTGTCGACCAGGCTGCTGCGTTCGCTGCCGGCCACGCCGATATCCTTGGTCCGGCCGACAAAATTCATGCTGTCGAGATTGAGGTCGGCCGCAGTCAGGGCCAGCGGCCACAGCGGTTTTTGCACATAGGCGGCGCTACCGAGCAGGTATTGTTCTTCTGCGCAAGGCCACAGAAAGATCTGGCTGCGCCGCGCAGGATGGGCAACCGCCGCCTGGGCCATCGCCATCAAGGCCGCCGCGCCGGACGCATTGTCGACCGCACCATTCCAGATATGGACGCCATCCGGGCCATCGACGCGGCCCAGATGATCCCAGTGCGCGGAATAAATCACGGCCTGCTTCCTGAGGTCGGGGTCGGTGCCCGGCACTACGCCGACCACATTGAATTGCTCGACCTGCCGCACCGCGGTCTCGAGCTTGACCTGCACTGTCGCGTTGAGCGCGACGGGCCGGAACTGCCGGCTTTCGGCCTGCGCGCGCAAGGCATCGAGGTCTTGCCCGGCCGCCGCAAACAGGGCCCGCGCCGCCGATTCGTGCAACCAGCCCTCGAGCGGATTGCCCTGGCCGTCGAGATGGAAACGCTCATGGCTGAAGCTGTTGACCGGCACGCTCCATTCATACGACGCCGACGGCGTGGTGTGAATCAGCAGCACGCCGGCCGCGCCTTCGCGCGCCGCCTGTTCATATTTGTAAGTCCAGCGGCCATAATAGGTCAGCGCCTTGCCGCCGAAGCGGTTCGGCTCGGCCGCCGTCGGCTGCGGATCGTTGACCATCATGATCAACAGCTTGCCCTTGACGTCGACATCCTTGTAATCGTTCCAGTGCTCGTCGTCGGCGCGGATGCCATAGCCGACAAACACCACCGGCGCATTAAAAGCGATATGCGCCTGCTTGCCGCCGGTGCCGAACACGGCCTGGGTACCGAAAGCCTGCGGCAGCGTCTTGCCGCCGACCACAAAACTGAGACTGCTGTCAGGCAGGGCCTTGACGCCGACCAGCGGCACCGCTTGCCGGAAGCTCTTGCCGGCCAGCGGCTGCAAACCGATCGCGCCAGCCTGGGTTTCCAGGTAGCGTACGGCCAGTTCGCCGCCGCGCTGACCGGTGCCGCGCCCTTCGAGCAAATCGTCGGCCAAAAAAGCCAGATGGGCGCGCAGCGGCGCTTCCATGACAGTCTGGGCAGCAGCGTCGCCGGCCGTGGCGGCCATGCCAGCCATGGCCAGCAGGGCGGCCGCCGGCAGAGTGAAAAATTTCATCGGAGTCCTCATTCATCATTCAAGAAAAAAGCCGCCACCGTTTGCGCAACGATGACGGCCGGGATTGCACCAGGATTACGCCAGGACGATTTTACGCTGCCTTTTTCTTCGCAGCCTTTTTCGTCACTGTCTTTTTCGCCGCCGCCTTTTTCGCCGCGGATTTCTTCGTCACGATTTTTTTCGCCGCGGCCTTTTTCGTCAGCGCCTTTTTCGCCACTGTCTTTTTCGTCGCCACCGCTTCCGGCTCGGCTATTTCCATGACAGCAGTTTTTTGGATTGCGCTGTTTTTCGCGCCACTTTTTTGCGCGGCTATCCAGGCATCGATCTGTTGCTCAAGTACGTCCAGCGGCAAAGCGCCATTGTCGATTACCGCATTATGGAAGCGGCGCACATCGAAATCGGCGCCCAGGGCGGCCTTGGCCTTGGCGCGCAAGGCTTTGATACGCAACTCGCCAAGTTTGTAGCCCAGCGCCTGGGCCGGCCAGCCGATATAGCGATCCACCTCGGCCGTCGCGAAAGCATGGCTGAGGGCGGCATTTTCTTCAAGATAGGCGATCGCCCGCTCGCGATCCCAGCCAAAGGCGTGGATGCCGGTATCGACCACCAGCCGCGCGGCGCGGTGCATTTCGGCCGTCAACTGGCCGAACTTCGAATACGGATTGGCGTACAAGCCCATTTCGTCGCCGAGGCTTTCGGCATACAGTCCCCAGCCTTCGGAATAAGCGGGGAAATAGGCATTGCGGCGAAATTTCGGCAAATCGCTCAATTCCTGGGCCCGCGCAATCTGCAAATGATGGCCGGGCACCGCTTCATGCAGCACCAGCGATTCCATCGACGGGCTGCTGCGCCGCTTCAGGTTCAGCACATTGGCGTCGAAATACCCGGCCCGTGCGCCCTCGATACTGCCCGGCGAATAATGCTCGGCATTGTCGCCTTCATAGGCCTCCATCGCCCGCACGCCGTACGGCAGGCGCGGCAATTCGGCAAACAAGCCCGGCAACTGGGCGTCGGCGCGCTTGGCGATGTCGCGGTAAGCCGTCAGCATGGCTGCCGACGAAGTAAACAGGAATTGTGGATCGGTATTGGTGAATTTGACGAACTCGGCGCGCGTGCCCTTGAAGCCGCTGCCGGCAATCACCTTGCTCATCTCGGCGTCGATGCGCGCCACTTCGCTCAAGCCGAGCTCGTGGATTTGTTTCGGAGTCATGTCGGTGGTGGTCATGTCGCCGATCTGCGCCTGATAATAAGCGGGGCCGCCAGGCAAGCTGCTGGCGGCGATCTCTTTGCGGCCGGCAGGCATGTATTGTTCGACGAAAAATATCTTCAGCTGTTGAAAGGCCGGAATCACCGCCGTCGTGATGGCCTGGCGGCCGGCGGCAGCCAGGCGTTGCTGTTCGGCCGGTGGGATGTCGGACGGGAATTTGAGGAAAGGCTGATAGCTGAGGTTTGTCGTCATGTCGGCATTGAGATGCGTATCGATCTGGCCCGGCACCCGTGCGACGTTGATGGTGGCCGGCATCCAGCCGCTGGCCATGCCGGCCTGCATGCGCGCGATGACTTGCTCAAGTTGCGCCGGCACGGCATTGAGGCGCTTGATGTAATTTTCATAGTCGGCCACGGTCTTGAACGGCGTGTCGCGCGGCAGCGAGGAAAAACTGATATGCACGCCGCGCATGGTCGACAGCGGCATCCAGTTGTCGGCCGCGCCGAAGGGCAGCGTGCCATAAATGCGGTTGATCTCGGCCTCGCGCTTGCGCATGGCGGCAAACACGGCATAGGAAATCTTGTCCTGGCCGTGCAACTGGGCCGGATTGATCTGGTTCAGGCGCGCCAGAAACAGCGCCTGCGCCACTTTGCGCCGGGCCGCGGCGGCGGCCGACATGTCGGTCAGCTTATCGTTATAACGCATGTCGCCGAGTGCCGTGGCGTCCTCGGGGAATTCACGCAAGGACCACTGCCACTGGTCGTCGAGCAGTTTGTGAAACCGCTGCGCCACCACGCCGTCGCCGACGCGCGAGGCGGCAAGCGCCGTACTGGTCGAGGCCGCCAGCCAGAGCAGGCAACAGGAAAGAAATAAACGCAAAAAGCGGACAGCCATGTAAACACTCCTATAGATAAACGATGCATGATGCAAGCGACGATTCTAACGGAGCTCAGGCGGCAGCACCAGCCCGCAAAAGTAACATCACGCCACAATCGCCACACTCGCCGCATGCACGACAAGCGGCGCCGACAGCAAACCGGTGCGCCCAAGGCATATCAAAACGCGGCCCACGCCGCGCTTTCCGGTCGCGCAGCGCGGCCGGCCGTGAAGATAGCGCAAAAGAGCGGCGCAGCACGGGCCGCGACTTTGGATTAAGCTTGTCGTCACGCTTGGCGCCTTCCGGTCTGTGCTGTGCGCCAGAGCGGCGCCCCTTCCAACGAGCTCAGGAGACCAATCATGCCCCGCAAAACTGCTGCCGACTTTGCCCCCGAAGTGCTGGAATTATTCGACCGCTATGTGCATGGCTTGCTGCCGCGGCGCGATTTCTTGAAGGCCGCCGGCAAGTACGCCGTGGCCGGCGCGAGCGCCGAGAGCTTGCTGGAAATGCTCAGCCCGAATTTCGCCCTGGCGCAACAGGTCGCGCCCGACGATGCGCGGCTCAAGACCGGCTTCATCGAATACGCCTCGCCCGCCGGCTACGGCAAGCTGCGCGGCTATCTGGCGCAGCCGGCCCACGCCGCAGGCAAATTGCCGACCATTCTCGTGGTCCATGAAAACCGCGGCCTGAACCCGCATATAGAAGACATCGCGCGCCGCCTGGCGCTCGACAATTTCATCGCCTTCGCCCCCGATGCCCTGACGCCGCTGGGCGGCTATCCCGGCAATGAAGACAAGGCGCGCGAACTGTTCGCCAAGCTCGATCAAAACAAGTCGCGCGCCGATTTCCTGGCGGCGGCGGCCTTCCTGAAGACTCTGCCGGAAGGCAATGGCAAGCTCGGCGTGGTCGGCTTTTGCTATGGCGGCGGCATCGCCAATTTTCTGGCGACCAGGTTGCCCGACCTCGCAGCCGCGGTTGCCTTTTACGGCGCCCAGCCGCCGGCGGCGGAAGCAGCCAAGATCAGGGCGCCGCTGCTATTGCATTACGCCGAACATGACGAGCGCCTGACGGCCGGCTGGCCAGCCTATGAAGCGGCCCTGAAAGCGGCCGGGGTCGCATATGAGGGCTTTGTCTATCCGGGCACGCAACACGGCTTCAACAACGACACCACGCCGCGCTTCGACGCCGCCGCGGCCAAGCTGGCATGGCAGCGGACCATCGCCTTTTTCAACGCCCATCTGCGCCGCTGATGCCAGGCATGGTGAAGTGCGGCATCGAAGCAGGAAAAAAGCAGACGGAAAGCGGACGGAAAGGAAAACGGACGGAAAGCAGAAAAGCGCCGAAGCTGACGCCGCCGGGCCGGCACGCGCCGAACGGCGCTTATCGCAGAACGGCGCTTATTCGTCCATGCCCAACAACAATTCAATATCGGCCTTGGCGGTGCGCAGCATCAGCTCCGGCGTGGCTTCGTCATCGACGAGGCCGGCGACGATGGCGTCGGGCACCGCCTTCTTGATGACCCCATCGCGCTCGATAAAATATTCGCCTTTGTCGTAACGGATCGAATAGGTCAGTTGCTGCCCTTTGCTGCGTGTGTAGTCGACCGCTGGCATGATGATTTCCTTTAAGTGTAAATCTGCATCGATCAATCCGGAGCGCAGGCGGGCTGGAAACATGGCCGCCGGTGGCGCATAATGCAGTCTAACACCTCTTGATACGAGCTGCCGTCACGGCAGGCCGAGGGCCTCAGCGGCGGTCGACCGCCGCGCCGGCGCATTACGGTGTTGCATCGCAGTGCTGCAATGCACTGCAACCCACACAGGGCAAAAGGAGCCCAGCATGAGCATCGAAAATATTGGAGAGTATGAAATCGAATATACGGCCGTTCCCCTGAACGACGTCGCCGGATGGGCCGCCCATGTGGCAGTCTACGGACCGTCGGCCAATCCCATGCACCGCAACACGCTGTTTCCGGAACAGCGCGTGCTGGCCGACAGCGTCTTTGCCTCGCGTGCGCAGGCCGAGAGCGAAGCCCGCAAGGCGGCGCTGGCCTTGCTGACCTGAGGCCGGGCGAAAAAAAAGGCCGGCATTTCTGCCAGCCCTTCCTTCATCTTTTGATACTGTGGTGCCGTTAGCCGGAATCGAACTGGCGACCTTCACATTACGAATGTGCTGCTCTACCAACTGAGCTATAACGGCGACAGCGCGTATTCTACCAAACAAATTGCCGCAATTGCTAGGATTTATGCGCTGCGCACGCAATCATTTTTGATGATACGAGGTCACCAAAGCGACCTCATCCCGTGAGCCGAGGAAAACCGGAACCCGCTGGTGCAGTTTTTCCGGTTGGATCTCCATGATGCGCTTGACGCCATTGGTGGCGGCGCCGCCGGCCTGCTCGACAATAAAGGCCATCGGATTGGCTTCGTACATCAGGCGCAGCTTGCCGGGCACCGAAGGATCGCGGGCATCGGCCGGATACATGAAAATGCCGCCGCGATTGAGGATGCGATGGACGTCGGCCACCATCGAGGCGATCCAGCGCATGTTGAAGTCGGCCGCGCGCGGGCCGGTGCTGCCGGCCAGCAGTTCGTCGATATAGCGCTTGACCGGCGCGTGCCAGTGGCGCGCATTGGAGGCGTTGATCGCAAATTCGCGGGTCGTGGCCGGAATCGTCATATTGCGCTGGGTGAGCACCCAGGAGCCCATCTCGCGGTCCAGCGTAAAGCAGTTCACGCCATTGCCGGTGGTCAGCACCAGCTGCGTCTGCGGGCCATAGACGGCGTAGCCGGCGGCCACCTGCTTGACACCGGGCTGCAGAAAATCCTGCTCGGTCGGCTTGCCCATGCCTTCCGGCGCTTTCAGCACGGAGAAAATGGTGCCGATCGAGACGTTGACATCGATATTGCTCGAGCCGTCGAGCGGATCGAACAACAGCATGTATTCGCCCTGCGGATAACGGTTCGGGATCAGATGGATGGTTTCCATTTCTTCGGACGCCATGGCCGCCAGATGGCCGCCCCATTCATTGGCTTCGAGCAGGATTTCATTGGAAATGATGTCGAGCTTTTTCTGGATCTCGCCCTGTACATTCTCGCTCTGCGCGCTGCCCAGCACATCGCCGAGCGCGCCCTTGCCGACCGAATGGCTGATGGTCTTGCATGCGCGCGCGACCACTTCGATCAATAGCCGCAACTCGGCTGGAATGGTATTGTGCTGGCGTTGTTCTTCAACCAGGTATTGCGTAAGACTGACGCGTTTCATGAATATCCTTTTTTTAATTATGGCTTGAACGCCTGCTTATGCCGCCAGCGCCTTGGCGACGATTTCGAGTACATCATTGGACAGCGCCTTGGTCGCCGCCACCTGCGCCAGCGCCTTGTGCATCTGCGCCTGCAGGGCCGGCGCGTATTTGCGCCAGCGGTCCATGCTGCGCGCCAGGCGCGCCGCCACCTGCGGATTGATGGCGTCCAGCGCAATCACCTGTTCGACCCAGAAGGCATAACCGCTGCCGTCGGGCGCATGGAAATTGGTCGGATTGCCGCTGCAAAAACTCAATACCAGGCTGCGCGCCCGGTTCGGGTTTTTCAGGGTGAAGGCCGGATGCGCCATCAGCTGACGCGCCGCCTCGACCGTGGTGGCGGGCGCGGTCGCCTGCATGGCAAACCATTTGTCGATGGCCAGCGCGTCGTCCTTGAAGTCCTTGTAAAAGCCGCTCAGCGCCGCCGTCGCGACCACCGAATGCGTGCCGCCGACGTGGCCGTGCAGCACGCCGCTCAAGGCGCCCTGATGATCGGTCATATTGTCGCTGGCAACAAACTGGTCCAGTGCAATCGCGATCGCCTCTTCGTCGTTTTGCGTCAGCAGATAGGCCAGCGCCAGGTTTTTCAAGCCGCGCTTGCCGGCCGAGGCGGCATCCGGACTGTAAGGCGCCGGCGTCTGGTTGTCGCGGTAGGCCTTCAGCAAGTCCGCCTGCAAGGCATCGGCCAGCGTCTTGCGCACGAATTCACGGGCCCAGTGGATCGCATGCGGATCGACCACCTCCATCTGTTCGGCCACCATCGATTCCGACGGCAAGGTCAAGGCCTGTTCGCGCCAGGCCGGATCGAGCGTGCGGTCGTTCAGCGCGGCGCGCAGCGCTTCGATGAAGGCGTGGTCCAGACTCAAGGGAGTGCCGGCCTGGACCGCCGCGGTCAGCTTCAGCAGGATCGCCATCGCCAGCCTTTGCCCGGCTTCCCAGCGATTGAAGGCATCGCTGTCGTGGCTGAACAGATGCAGCAACTGGGCATCGCTGTAATCGGCCAGCAGCATGACCGGCGCCGAAAAGCCGCGCAGCAGCGACGGCGTCGGCTCTTGTTTGACGTTCGTGAAGCGGAAAGTCTGCTGCGCCTCGGTCAACTCCAGCACCGCCGTGCGGGCACCCTCCGCCAGCGTCAAACCGTCGACCGTCAAGGCCAGATCCAAGCCGTCGCTGCCGAGCAGGCCGACCGCCACCGGGATATGGAAAGGCAGTTTTTCGGGCTGGCCGGGGGTGGCCGGGCAGCTCTGCGACAAGGTCAGCTCAAAAGTGGCCGACTGCGTATCGTAATGCGAACTGGCGCGCACCACCGGCGTGCCGGCCTGGCTGTACCAGCGCTCGAATTGCGACAGGTCGCGGCCGTTGGCATCGGCCATCGCCAGACGGAAATCGTCGCATTCGACGGCCTGGCCGTCATGCCGCGCAAAGTACAGGTCCATGCCTTTGCGAAAGCCCTCGCGCCCGACCAGGGTTTGCATCATGCGCACCACTTCGGCGCCTTTTTCGTAGACCGTCACCGTATAGAAATTATTAATTTCAACGTAAGAGTCAGGCCGCACCGGATGGGCCATCGGCCCGGCATCTTCGGGGAACTGGGCACTGCGCAAGACGCGCACATTGTCGATGCGCGAGACCGCCCGCCCCGATTCGGTGCCGATCATGTCGGCCGAAAACTCCTGGTCGCGAAACACCGTCAGGCCTTCCTTGAGCGAGAGCTGGAACCAGTCGCGGCAGGTGACGCGGTTGCCAGTCCAGTTATGGAAATACTCATGCCCGACCACCGCTTCGATATTGGCGTAATCGGTATCGGTGGCCATGCGCGGATTGGCCAGCACATACTTGGTGTTGAAGATATTGAGGCCCTTGTTTTCCATCGCCCCCATATTGAAGTCGCCGACGGCGACGATCATGAAGCGATCGAGGTCGAGCTCGAGGCCGAAACGTTCTTCATCCCAGGCGATGCTGTTCTTGAGCGAATCCATGGCATGCGCGGTCTTGTCGAGATTGCCTTCCTCGACCCAGACCTGCAGCAGCACCGTGCGGCCCGACTTGAGCGTGTAGTGTTCTTCCTGGCAGACCAGCTTGGCCGCGACCAGCGCGAACAGATAGGACGGCTTTTTGAACGGGTCTTCCCATTTGGCGTAATGGCGGCCATCGCCGAGATCGCCCTGCTCGAGCAGATTGCCGTTCGAGAGCAGGACCGGATATTTGTCCTTGTCGGCGCGCAGCATCACCGTGTACTTGGCCATCACATCGGGACGGTCCGGGAAATAGGTAATCTTGCGAAAGCCCTCAGCCTCGCACTGCGTGAAGAAATTGCCGTTCGACACGTACAAGCCCATCAGCGACGTGTTGGCGGCCGGCGCGATGCGGGTCTCGATTTCCAGCACCACGTGATCGGGCGCGGCACCGATGCGCAGCACGCCCTTGGCCAGCTTGTACTCGGACTTTTTCAGCGTCTTGCCGTTCATGCGCAGCGCCACCAGGGTCAGCTGCTCGCCGAACAAAACGATATCGCCATCGGCGGCGGCCCGGTTGCGCGTCATCGTCAAACGGGCGGCAACGGTGGTGGCGTCAGGATCAAGATCGAAGCCAAGCTCGACTGTTTCAACCAAGAAAGTTGGCGGTGTATAATCGAGCCGCTTGATGGTTTGAGGTATTTCTGTACGCATAAGAACGAGTGTTCCGTGAGAGGGAAAGGCGCATTTTACCAATCTATCCGCCGATGCAGTCAAATCTGCACAAACTGATGCGTTTTCTCTGCAGTAACAGGCCGGCCTGTCGCTTGCGGCAGACGGCATCCGATGTTTTTGCCGGCGGAACCGCCTTATTGTTTTGGTAACAAACTGTAACTCCGCGCTTGCGGCCCTGCGATCGGGTTAAACTGGAAACGCGCTGGTCGCGTCAGGCCGGCGCAATAAAATCCAATGTAGTGTTTTCATATGTTCTCGATGAGGAGTGCGGGCATGATGCCGTGGATCAAACGTTTAGCAATTTTTCTGTCGGTCACCCTGACGCTGCTGATAAGCGGCTGTGCAACCACGGTACGCAGCAATGTACTGGCATTTAACAGCTGGCCGACGGAATTGAAGGACAATACCTATGTCTTCGCCTTCCCGACCAGTCCCGATTCGATCGAATACCGGGCCACCGAAAACCTGGTGCGCCAGCAGTTGCACCGGATCGGCCTGCAAGACGCCAGCGGCGGCGCCGAAGCCAAGCTGGTGGTAGCCCTCGACTACGTGCTCGACGCCCGCGACCTGCGCGTCATTGCGCCGGCCATCGCCGATCCATACTGGATGGGGCCGAGCTGGTACGGCCCTTACCGGCGCGGCCGCGGCTGGCCGTATGGCCCATATGGCCCGTACGGCGGCCCGTATGGTCCCTACGGCGGCCCGCTTGCCTATGACGACATCACCACCCACCTGTTCCATCGCCAGCTGCACCTGACGATCACGCCGGTCGGCGGCGGCAAGAAGCTCTACGAAGTCATGGTCGAAAACACCAGCGAAATCGAAGACCCGAACAAAATCCTGCCGGTACTGGTCAACAACGCCTTCGACGGCTTCCCGGGCCAGAACGGCGTGGTGCGCACGATCGACGTCGATATCAAGGAATAGCAGGACATTCGCGCCGCCGGAAATGGCGGAGGCGCTCGAAAAAACGGCCGGTCGAACCGGCCGTTTTCACATCAAGGCAGCAGGATCGAGGAGCCCGTGGTCTGGCGCGACTCGAGCTCGCGATGCGCGCGGGCGACGTCGGCCAAGGCATAGCGCTGGTTGATGTCGATCTTGATCTGCCCGGCTTCGACCAGCGCAAACAGGTCGGCCGCACTTTTTTCAAGTTCGGGGCGGGTGCCGATATACGCAAACAGGCTCGGCCGCGTAATGAACAGGGAGCCGCGCGAGTTGAGTTCGGACAGGCTGAACGGCGGCACGGCGCCCGATGCATTGCCAAAGCTGACCATCATGCCGAGCGGCGCCAGGCAATCGAGCGAGCCGGTAAAGGTGTCCTTGCCGATCGAATCGTAGACGACCGGCACGCCCTTGCCGTTGGTAATTTCGCGCACGCGCTCGGTAAAATTCTCGCGTTTGTAATTGATCACATGCGTGCAGCCGTGGGCCTTGGCCAGCGCCGCTTTTTCGTCCGAACCGACGGTGCCGATCATCGTCACGCCGAGCGCCCTGGCCCACTGACAGGCGATCAGTCCGACGCCGCCGGCAGCGGCATGAAACAAAATGGTTTCGCCGCCCTGCAGGGCAAAGGTGCGGCGAAACAGATAGCGCACCGTCATCCCCTGCAACATCATGGCGGCGGCCGTCTCCAGGCCGATGGCCTCGGGCACCTTGACCAGATGCTGCGCCGGCATATTGCGCACCTCGGCATAGGCACCCAGCGGCCGCCCGGCATAGGCGACGCGATCGCCGACCGCCACCTCGGACACGCCCTCGCCGACCGCTTCCACCGTGCCGGCCGCTTCCAGGCCGAGCCGGCCCGGCAGCGTTTGCGGATACAGACCGGTACGAAAATAGACATCGATGAAATTGAGACCGATGGCCGCATGGCGCACGCGCGCCTCGCCCGGTCCCGGCGGCGCCAGCTCGACATCGACGTATTGCATCACTTCCGGTCCGCCCGGCGCTTCTATCCTGATCGCCTTCACTTTGTCATTCGCCATGGAATTCTCCATTCATGATTTTTTTGATAATAAATAAATACCGGCCAAGACCAGCGCCGTACCTGTAATCTGCAACACCGTGACCGGTTCCTGCAATACGATGGCGGCCAAAAACAGCGTCGAGACCGGTCCGACCATCGACGCCTGCGAAGTGCTGGCAGCGCCGATTTTCTGCACCGCCACCATGGTCATCGAGACCGGCAGCACGGTACAAAAAAACGCGTTGACCAGCGATAATACATAGACCGGCAAGGGCTGCGCCAGCAGCACCGAGACCGGCCGCAACAAAACGAAATTGAGCACGCAAGCAAGCGACGAGACGCACATCGCATACGCCACCAGGCGCCAGGTGCCGACGCGCCGCACCAGTTCGCCCGACATCAGCAGATAAATGGCGTACGACAGCGCCGCGCCCAGCACCAGGACGGCGCCCAGCACGATATCGGCGCCGCCGAACTGCAAGTCCTCGATAAACACCAGTGCGATGCCGCCGTACGACGTCAGCAGCGCCAGCCACTCGCGGCCGCCGATGCGGCGCTTGAACAGCGTCACCGTAATCAGCATGACGAAGGTCGGGGTCAGAAACAGGATCAGGCGCTCGAGACTGACACCGATATATTGCAAACCCAAAAAGTCGAGAATACTCGATAAATAATAACCGACCAGACCCAGGCCGAGCACCTGCCAGCGGTCGCGCACCGACAGCGGCGGCGCACGGCGCATCTGCCACAGTCCGATGGCGGCAAATACCGGCAAGGAAAACAGCATGCGAAAGGTAATCAAGGTCACCGCATCGATGTTGTAACGGTATATCAGCTTGGCAACGATGGCCTTGGTCGAAAACAGGATGGCGCCGAGAACGGCGATGCCAAGACCCAGCAGATAGGCACGGCGAGCATGCGCGGCAGAAAGAGATGTCATTTCTGCATTGTAAATCGAATCAAGCCACTTCGTCGCCGGCAATCGGCGCCGCCAGTGCCGCCGCCATCGGCCGGCAGCAACGGTGCAGGCGCACGCAAGTTGCCTTCAGAACAAGGCTTGCACGGAACTCGCGCGGCCGGCCGCCGCAAAGTCTGCAACTGTGCAAACAGTCGTTGCGAGCACAATATTTGACGGCGTCGCGCGCAGGCCCTGTGATAAAATATCCCGCTGTCACGATCCAAATTAACGAGAGAGAAACCATGGCAGGACACAGCAAATGGGCCAATATCAAACACAAAAAGGCCGCAACAGACGCTAAACGCGGCAAAGTCTGGACCCGCCTGATCAAGGAAATCACCGTCGGCGCGCGCATGGGCGGCGCCGATATCGCCACCAATCCGCGCTTGCGGCTGGCGGTCGACAAGGCGGCCGACGCCAACATGCCCAAGGAAACCGTGCAGCGTGCGATCTTGCGCGGCAGCGGCGGCCTCGACGGCGCCAGCTATGAAGAAGTGCGCTATGAGGGCTACGGCATCAACGGCGCGGCCATCATCGTCGAGTGCATGACCGACAACCGGGTGCGCACCGTGGCCGAGGTACGCCATGCGTTTTCCAAGTTCGGCGGCAATATGGGAACCGAGGGCTCGGTGGCCTTCATGTTCCAGCACTGCGGTCAGTTTTTCTTCGCCCCTGAAGTCAATGAAGACGCCCTGATGGAAGCGGCCCTGGAAGCCGGTGCCGACGATGTCATCGCACTCGACGAAGGCGGCTTCGAAGTCACGTGCGGCGTGCATGATTTTGCCGCCATCAAGGACAAGCTCGAAGCAGCCGGCTTCAAGGCGGAAGTGGCAGAAATCGTCATGAAGCCCAATACCGAAACCGAATTTGCCGGCGACGATGCCGTCAAAATGCAAAAATTGCTCGACGCCCTGGAAAACCTCGACGACGTGCAAGAAGTCTATTCCAACGCCGTGATCGACCTCTGACGACGGTCTGATTGCGGTCCTTGCGTTGGCAGCCTCGGGCATAGCGGCCCGGGATTTTATTATTGTGTTTTTGACTCGTTAGCGAATGCTCTTATGAAAATACTGGTAGTCGGCGGTGGCGGACGCGAACATGCGCTGGCCTGGAAACTGGCCCAAAGCGAACGCATCCAGCTAGTCTATGTAGCGCCCGGCAATGGCGGCACTGCAAGCGATGTACGCCTGGTCAATTTGCCACTGACCGATCCGCGCCTGCTGGCCGAATTTGCCTTGCGTGAACATGTCGCGCTGACCGTGGTCGGCCCCGAAGTGCCGCTGGCGGCCGGCATCGTCGACCTGTTCCGCTCGCGCGGCCTGAAGATCTTCGGGCCGACGCAGGCTGCTGCGCAACTGGAGAGCTCCAAGGACTTTGCCAAATCCTTCATGCAGCGCCACCATATTCCGACCGCGCGCTACCAGACCTTTACCGAGGCCGCTGCGGCCCATGCCTATATCGATGCCGAAGGCGCGCCGATCGTGGTCAAGGCCGACGGCCTGGCCGCCGGCAAGGGCGTGGTGGTTGCCACCAGCGTGGCCGAAGCGCACGAAGCGGTCGACAGCATGCTCTCGATTGCCGGCGGGCGCATCGTCATCGAACAATTTCTGAGCGGCGAAGAGGCCAGCTTCATCGTCATGGTCGACGGCAAGAATGTCTTGCCGCTGGCGACCAGCCAGGATCACAAGCGCCTGCGCGACCACGACGCCGGCCCCAATACCGGCGGCATGGGGGCCTATTCGCCGGCGCCGATCGTGACGCCGGCGCTGCATGCGCGCGTGATGCGCGAAATCATTTTGCCGACCGTGCAAGGCATGGCCAAGGACGGCATCGTCTTCACCGGCTTTTTGTATGCGGGCCTGATGATCGACGAGCACGGCAATCCGAAGACGCTCGAATTCAATTGCCGCATGGGCGACCCGGAAACCCAGCCCATCATGGCGCGCCTGAAGACCGATCTGGTCGGCGTCATGGAACATGCCGTCAACGGCACGCTCGATGAAGTCGAACTGAGCTGGGACCGGCGCACCGCGCTCGGCGTGGTCATGGCCGCCGCCGGCTACCCCGAACAGCCGCGCAGCGGCGACGTCATCAGCGGCATCGGCGCCGAGAGCGCCGACTATGTCTGTTTTCATGCCGGCACCCAGCTCGCCGACGGCAAATTGACGACGGCCGGCGGGCGCGTCTTGTGCGTGGTCGGCATGGGCGACAGCATCAAGATGGCGCAAAAAGTGGCCTATGATGCCGTCGACAAGATCAAGTTCGACGGCGCCCAGTTCCGGCGCGATATCGGCTGGCGCGGCATCAAGCATCCCGGATAAGGATGCCGGCAGGCTTTGGCTGCCGGTTGGCGCGCCGGTGGCGGCCTGCTATCGGGCGGCTCATCCGGCGGCCCATATGACGGCCCATACGACGGCCCGTTTGACCGCAAGCGCGTGCAATTAAGGAAATTCTCGGCAAATTCGGGTCAAATCGCGTCCAAATGTGTCATTCCGGCGCAGCGCAGGGTACAATCGCCCCTATTATTCGCATCGCCGCCCGCACCGTGACCCTGCCCACTTCTACAAGCGAGCCTGCCGCACCGTCGGTGCTGCAAGTTAAAGATTATCTGCACGCGCTGCAGGAGAGCATTGTTGCCGCCCTCGAAAAGATCGACGGCCACGCATTTCTGGTGGAAAGCTGGCAACGGCCCGAAGGCGGCGGCGGCAGTTCGCGCGTGATCGAGGAAGGCCATGTCTTCGAGCGCGGCGGCGTCAATTTTTCGCATGTCACCGGCGCCAGCCTGCCGCCCTCGGCGGCGGCCAGCCGGCCCGATCTGGCCGGCCGCGCCTGGCAAGCGATGGGCGTGTCGCTGGTTCTGCATCCGCGCAACCCCTATGTGCCGACGGTGCACATGAATGTGCGGTTTTTCTGCACCTCGGCCGCCGGCCATGAACCGGTGTGGTGGTTTGGCGGCGGCATGGATTTGACGCCGTATTACGGCTTTGAAGACGATGTGCGCCATTTCCATCAAAGCTGCAAGAATGCGCTCGATCCCTTCGGCGGGGAATTGTATCCGCGCTTCAAGGCCTGGTGCGACGAGTATTTTTATTTAAAACACCGCAGCGAAGCGCGCGGCGTCGGCGGCATTTTTTTCGACGACTTCAATGCCCTCGGTTTCGAGCGCAGCTTCGCCATGATGCAAAGCGTGGGCGACGGCTTTTTGCGCGCCTACCTGCCGCTTCTGGAGCGCCGCCAGGACTGCGCCTATGGCGAGCGCGAACGCGATTTCCAGGCTTACCGGCGCGGCCGCTATGTCGAATTCAATCTGGTGTTCGACCGCGGCACGCTGTTTGGCCTGCAGTCGGGCGGCCGCACCGAATCGATCCTGATGTCGATGCCGCCAATCGTCAAATGGCGCTACAACTGGCAGCCCGCAGCCGGCAGCGCGGAAGCGGCCTTGTACACCGATTTTCTGCCGCCGAAGCAATGGGTGTAGCAGTGGCGCCGCTTGAGCTTCCCGCAGCGCTCCCCTGTGTTGCGCTGTTGGGCGGCACGTTCGACCCGATCCACAATGGCCATGTGGCTCTGGGCCGGCATTTCCAGTCCTTGCTGCAGGCCGAGGAATTGCGCGTGATCCCGACCGGCATTCCGTGGCAGAAAAGCGGCCTGCACGCCAGCCGCGAACAGCGGCTCGACATGGTGCGCCTGGCTTTTGAGGCGGAAAACGTGGCGATCGTGCTCGACCGCCAGGAACTCGATCGCAGCGGCGTGACGTATACCATCGACACCCTGCGGGCGATCCGGGCCGAAGTCGGTCCGCAGGTGTCACTGGTGTTTTTGATCGGCGCCGACCAGTTGCAGCACCTCGACAGCTGGCACGATTGGCGCCGCATGTTCGACTACGCGCATCTGGGCGTGGCGGCACGGCCCGGCTTTTCGCTGGCGGAGTATGATATTCCGGCGGCGGTAAGGCAGGAATTTGTAACAAGACAAGCGGAGGTGGCGCTGTTGCGCGCCACGCCGCACGGCCATATGTATTTGGCAAAAGACCTGGCAGTGGACATTTCAGCCACGGCCATCCGTCTGGCCTTGCAGCGCGGCGAGCGTCCAAGCTCGCTAATGGCGCCGATAGTGCTAGACTATATTGAACAACATAATCTCTATAAGAACTAAATGGATATCAAAAAACTGCAAACCCTCGTCGTCGACGCCCTTGAAGATGTCAAGGCACAAGACATCATGCTCTTCGACACGGTCCATCTGACCAGCCTGTTCGACCGCGTGGTGGTGGCATCGGGGACCTCGAACCGCCAGACCAAGGCCTTGGCGGCCTCGGTGCGCGACAAGATCAAAGATGCCGGCGGCAACATCGTCAGCACCGAAGGCGAAGATACCGGCGAATGGGTGCTGGTCGACCTCGGCGACATGATCGTGCACATCATGCAACCGCCGATCCGCGCCTACTACCGTCTCGAAGAGATCTGGGGCGACAAGGAAATCAAGCTCGGCGCCTCCAAGCGCATCTCGAAACGCAGCGCTTCCGAACCGGAAGACCAGATGCCCAAAAAGACGGCGCGCCATCTGACGCTGCCGGGCACGAGCGGCCCGGCAATCGCCGTGACCGATCCGGACGCGCCGAAAGCCCGCAAACCGCGCGCCGCCGCCGGCAAGGACAAGGCAGAGGCGCCGGCCAAGAAAGTCGCCGCCAAGAAGGTGACAGCCAAGACCGTGCCGGCCACCAAGGCGGTCGGCAAGACCGTCAAGGTCGCCAGCAGCAAGAGCGCGGAAGCGGCCGTCAAGGCCACCAAGGCCAAGCCGCCGAAAGTGGCCAAGCCTGTGGTGCCGGCCAAGACCGTCATCAAACGCAAGACGGCAAAAGCGGCCGAATAAACCGCGATGCAGCTCATCATCGCTGCAGTCGGCCACAAGATGCCGTCATGGATCGAAGCCGGATACGGTGAGTATGCCAAGCGCATGCCCGCCGATTGCCGGCTTGTGCTCAAGGAAATCAAGCCGGTCGAGCGGCGCGGCAATAGTGCCGAAAGCGTGATGGCGCAGGAACGCGCACGCATCGATGCCGCCCTGCCCAAAGGCGTGCGCATCATCGCCCTCGACGAGCACGGCAAGGATTTAACCAGCGTCCAATTGTCCCATCAATTGATGCAATGGCAACAGGGAGGCGGCGATACGGCCTTCATCATCGGCGGCGCCGACGGCCTCGATCCCGCACTGAAAGCGCAGGCGCACAGCCTGATCCGGGTTTCCAGCCTGACCCTGCCGCATGGCATGGTGCGCGTGCTGCTGGCCGAACAGTTGTACCGGGCCTGGTCGATCACACAAAATCACCCCTACCACCGAGCTTAAACCATGGCTAAGCAAGACTCCGTTCCGCGATGAAGCAGACCAACCAAAAAATCTATCTGGCCTCGAAAAGCCCGCGCCGCCGCGAATTGCTGCGACAAGTCGGCATCGATTTCGAATTGTTAATGTTGCGCAACGACGGTCCGCGCGGCCCCGACGTCACCGAGTTCGTGCATGAGGGCGAGGCGGCGGTCGATTACGTCACCCGCGTCACCATCGAAAAAGCGACCTATGCATCGCAAATGGTGCATGGCCGGCGCATGCTGCCGCACCCGGTACTGGCGGCCGACACCACCGTGGTGCTCGACGACGTCATTCTGGGCAAGCCAAGCGACATCAAGGAAGCCAAAGCCATGCTGCGCGCGCTGTCGGGTCGCACGCACCAGGTCATGACCTGCGTGGCGGTCCAGTACAAGGGTACCATGCAGCATATCACGCAGGTCTCGGAAGTGACCTTCGACACCCTGTCGGACGCCGCCATCAATTCCTATTGCGCCACCACCGAACCGTACGACAAGGCCGGCGCCTATGGCATCCAGGGCCAGGCGGCGCTGTTCATCAAGCATATCAACGGCAGCCAGTCCGGCATCATGGGACTGCCCCTTTTCGAAACCGCGCAATTGCTGCGCCAGGCAGGCATCCACATATGAACGAAGACATTCTCATCAATGTGACACCGCAGGAAACCCGGGTAGCGCTGCTGCTGCAGGGCGCGGTGCAGGAATTGCATATAGAACGCAGCAGCTCGCGCGGCCTGACCGGCAATATCTATTCCGGCAAGGTGGTGCGCGTTTTGCCGGGCATGCAATCGGCCTTCATCGATATCGGCCTCGAGCGCGCGGCATTTTTGCACGTGGCCGACATTTGCGAGGCGCGCCCGCGCGACAATCCGAACGGCGCCCTGATGCCGATCGAAAAAGTGCTGTTCGATGGCCAGGTCTTGACCGTGCAAGTGATCAAGGACCCGATCGGCACCAAAGGGGCGCGGCTGGCGACCCAGATTTCGATCGCCGGCCGCATGCTGGTCTACCTGCCGCGCGATCCGCACATCGGCATTTCGCAAAAAATCGAGAACGAGGCCGAGCGCGAACTGCTGCGCCAGCGCCTGCAAAGCCTGCTGCCCGACGATGAAAAGGGCGGCTATATCGTGCGCACCATGGCCGAAGAAGCCTCCGACGCCGACCTGCAAGCCGACGTCGACTACCTGCGCAAGATCTGGGCCGCCATTTCCAACCGCGCCAAGACGCGCCCGCCGACCAGCCTGCTGTACCAGGACCTGAGCCTGGCGCAACGCGTGCTGCGCGATTTCGTGCACGACGAAACCACCAGCATCCAGGTCGATTCGCGCGAGAACTTCATCAAGCTGACCGAATTCGCCACCGCCTACACGCCCGGCGAACTGAGCCGGCTGCAGCACTATACCGGCGAGCGGCCGCTGTTCGACCTGCACGGCGTGGAAGTGGAAATCCTGCGCGCGCTGGGCCGGCGCGTCGACCTCAAGTCGGGCGGCTACCTGATCATCGACCAGACCGAAGCGATGACCACCATCGACGTCAACACCGGCGGCTTCGTCGGCGGCCGCAATTTTGCCGACACGATTTTCAAGACCAATCTGGAAGCGGCGCTGGCCATCGCGCGCCAGCTGCGACTGCGCAATCTGGGCGGAATCATCATCCTCGACTTCATCGACATGACCCAGACCGAGCATCGCAACGCCGTGCTGGCCGAACTGAAAAAAGCCCTGGCGCGCGACCGCACCAAGGTCTCGATCAGCGGCTTTTCGGCGCTCGGACTGGTGGAAATGACGCGCAAGCGCACCCGCGAATCGCTGGCCCATATCCTGTGCGAACAGTGCCCGGCCTGCGGCGGCAAGGGTCAGGTGAAAACCTCGAAAACCATTTGCTATGAAATCCTGCGTGAATTGCTGCGCGAAGCCAAACAGTTCAATCCGCGCGAGTTTCGCATCCTCGCCTCGCAGGAAGTGGTCGACCTGTTTCTCGAGGAAGAATCGCAGCATCTGGCCATGCTGGGCGACTTCATCGGCAAGCCGATTTCCCTGCAGGTCGAAAGCACGTATCACCAAGAACAGTACGATGTGATCTTGATGTAGATGACTGCCGCCATGGCCATGCATCTCCGCTCGCGCCCCGTGCGCGCCCTCCTCCGGTGACTGGCGTGCCGTCGCCTGCGTCCGGGGCTGGCGCCGCTGGCCTGGCAAGCGCCACCGAACCGGGCCTGCCGCAAGACGCGGCGCCGCACCGCGCCATGGCCGAAGCCGAGCGCGAGCGCGGCGACCAGCTGGCGGCGCTGGCACACCAGATCGCCGCCGAAACCCTGGAAGCGCATGCGGCCGGCACCCTCGGCGACGGCGCCGGCGGCCTGTGCATGGTCGCCACCGGCTACTTCATGAAGGGCGAAGCGCAAACCGCGGCACGCTGGTACGAATTGGCGCTGGCGATCAATCCGCTACTGGCAATAGCCCATCAAAATCTGGCGGCCATCCACGCCAGCGCCGGCAATCTGGAGCAGGCCCGGCTATGCCGCGAACGCGCCTACCGCATCCAGCGCATCTTTATCGAAAGCGCCGGCAACGCCGCCCGCCGCGTCCTGGTTCTGTGCGTCGGCCAGACTGCCGGCAATATACCGGTCGAAACCCTGCTGCCGGCCGAAACGGTATGCCGCATCAAATACATCTTCGATTTTGCGAGCGCCGAGGACGAGGCGCAATTGCCGCCTTACGATCTGGTATGGAATGCCATCGGCGAGCCCGACGTCGCCGCGCCGCTGCAGCAGCGCCTTGAACACTTCATGCAGCGGTGCGGCCGGCCGCTGCTGAACCGGCCGGCGGCGGTCATGCGCACCCAGCGGCATAAGCTGCCGCTATTGCTGTCGGACCTGGCCGGTGTCGTCGTTGCGCCCTGCATCCGTGTCGCCGCGCCGATCCGAAACGAAGAACTCGGGGCGCAGCTGGCGGCGGCCGGCATCGCCCTGCCGGTCCTGCTGCGGCCGCTGGCCAGCCATGGCGGCCAGGGCCTGCAGCGCTGCCAGAGCGCGGACGAACTCGCGCAGCGGCTGCGGGCCGGCGACGGCCCCCATTACCTGACCGCCTTTCGCGATACCGCAAACGCCGATGGCTACTATCGCAAATACCGCCTGATCTTCATCGGCGGCCAGCCGCATGCCTACCATATGGCGATTTCACGGCACTGGCTCGTGCATTATTTTTCCGCCGATATGGAAACCACGCCATGGAAGATCGCCGAAGAGCGGCAGTTTCTGCAGGCGCCGGCGCAGGTGCTGGGTCCCAGAGCGTGGGCGGCGGCGCAGGCGATCGGGCAGCGCCTGGAGCTCGACTATGCCGGCATCGACTTTACCGTGCTGGCCGACGGCAGCCTGTTCGTATTCGAAGCCAATGCCACGATGCTGGTGCACCGCGAACGCGAAAGCGGTCCGCTCGCGCATAAAAACATCGCGGTCGAACAGATTGTCGCCGCCTTCGAAGCCTTGCAAGCGCGACGCAGCGCCGGCGCCGGCTGACCGCCATGGAAATGGCCGGGGCGGCGTGCCTGTATGCGGCAGCGGCAATCCAACGATAAGCCGGGGGAAAACGCGGGTAACCGGCGGATACGGAGCTGGTAACTGCCGGTAACATTTGTAACGAATATAAAGCAAATTAAAAAAGATAAAACATACTCTGCAATCACGTTTACTCGTCATAAAATACAGCACGAAATGCCTGAAAACGAAAAATAACAGATTGGTATTGCTTTAACTATGATGACGAAATCCTTTCGCCCTGCTGAAATTTATTTGCGCTTTTTGAAATTGAGCGAAGCGCTGCAAAACATCCCCTTGGAGCTGAGCTCGCTCGATCCGCTGGAAGAACGCATGCTGGCGCTGGTGGCGCGTGCCGGCCAGGATCATGAACGATTATCGGTGCGCGACATGATGGCGAAAAGCGAGCTCGGTTCGCCGGCCATGCTGCATGGCCGCCTCAAATCGATGCGCAGCAAAGGCTGGATCAAGCTGTCCGACACTGAAGATTCGCGGCGCAAGCAGATCGAATTGACGGCCGCGGCACTGCTGCATTTCGACCATCTGTCGAGCTGCATGTTAAAGGCTGCCTGCCTGGCCTGATAACGCCGGGCGGCACAGTCCGCTGTCGCCGCCGGGTCGCCGGCGATTCTGGCGCCGGCCCCATTCTCTTCTCAATTGCCCTGCATGACTTCGTCGAGGGCCGTCTGCACCATTTGCGGCGTCAAATCCTGCATGCAGCGCTGGTGCCCGAGAGGGCATACGCGTTGCCGGCACGGCGCGCACGACAGTTGCAGCGAAAGCGAGGCCGCGCGATCCGAAAACGGCGGCGCATGCAAAGGGTCGGTCGGGCCGTACAGCGCCACGATAGGCCGGTTCAGCGCCGAAGCGATGTGCAGCAAGCCGCTGTCGTTGGCCACCATCGCCTGCGCGCCGGCGATCAGGGCGGCGGCCTGCGTCAGGCTGGTGTTGCCGGCCAGGTTATATAATCCGGCCGCAGGCGCATCGCCGCTACCGGCCTGCTGCTCCAGTACGGCCGCGCACACCTCCCTGTCCTTGGGCGAACCGAGCAAGACGATTTGCAGTTGCGGCCGCTGCCGCCGCAAGGCCGCGGCCAGCGCCGCAAAATGGGCGGCCGGCCAGCGCTTGGCAGGCCCGAATTCGGCGCCCGGCCCCATTACCAGCCAGGGCCTGCCGGCATCGATGCCGACGGCGGCGGCGGCGGCGGCAATCAGCTCGGCCGAGACCTGCAAACGCGGGCGCGGCACGGAACCTGGGGCCGCGGCGGACGGGGCGCTGGCCAGCGCCGCATAAAACGGCACCATCGCCCGCGGTGCCTGCGGATCGTCGCGGTGCATCACATTGAGCAGGCCGTAACGCATCTCGCCGCGATAACCGACCCGGCGCGCAATCCCGGCCAGCCAGGGAATCAGGGCATATTTGATTGTATTTGGCAAAACGTAGGCGTCGGCATAGCCGATCGCGCGCAGCTGGCGGGCAAACGCGCGCCGCTCCTTCAGTTGCAGCGCGCCGTGGCGAAACGGCGTTTCCATCACGTTATCGACCTCGGCCATCAAACGCCAGATCGGCGCCACCGACGGCGGCGCCAGGACATCGATGGCGCGCCCGGGCTGCTGCTGCTTCAACAGCGCCAGCAGCGGTTGCGCCATGACCGCATCGCCGATCCAGTTCGGCGAAATAATCAAGGTCCGCAGCGGCGCCATCATGCCGGCAGCGCCGCCTGCGCGGCAAATTGCATGTGATACAGATTGGCGTAGGCGCCGTTCTTCTCCAGCAATTCGTCGTGCGTTCCGATCTCGACGATGCTTCCGTGTTCGAGCACCACGATGCGGCTGGCGCGCTCGATGGTCGACAGCCGATGGGCGATCACCAGCGTGGTTCGCCCCAGCATCAATTCATCGAGTGCGGCCTGCACCGCGCGTTCCGATTCGGTGTCGAGCGCCGACGTGGCCTCGTCCAGAATCAGGATCGGCGCGTCCTTGTAAATTGCCCGCGCAATGGCGACCCGCTGCCGCTGCCCGCCCGACAGGCGCATGCCGTTCTCGCCGATGCGTGTTTGCAAACCCTGCGGCAGACCGGCCACCACATCCTGCAGATGCGCGGCCTTGACCGCCGCGTCGAGACGCTGCGGGTCGACCTGCTCGGCGCCATAAGCGATATTGGCGCCCAGCGTGTCGTCGAACAGCACGACGTTCTGGCTGACCATTGCCAGTTGCGCGCGCAGGCTGGCCAATGTCAGATCCTCGAAAGGAATGCCGTCGAGCGAAATGGCCCCTGAAGTGGGTGCATAAAAGCGCGTCACCAGATGCACGAGGGTCGACTTGCCGCCGCCCGACATGCCCACCAGCGCCACGGTCTCGCCGGGCTGGATCTCGAGCGAGACGTCGACCAGCGCCGGCCGGTCCAGCGGCGTGTACTGGAAGCACACATGGTCGAGATGCAGGTGGCCGCGCGCGCGTTCGATGACGCGGCTGCCGGTATCTTCTTCGACGGCCGCATCCATCATCGCAAACACGGTTTCGGCCGCGGCCATGCCGCGCTGCAGCGGGCCGTTGACTTCGACCAGGCTTTTCAGCGGCGCCAGCAACATCAGCATATTCATGATGAACTGGGTAAATTCGCCGACCGTGATCTCATGCTGCTGGGCCTGGTGCAGGGCCATCACGACCACCACCGAAACGGCCAGCGCAGTGGCGATCTGGGTCACCGGCACGGTCGCCGCACCGGCCACCGTGATGCGCTGCGAATAGCCGCGCAAGGCATCGCTGCGCATTTCGAAACGCCGGCTTTCATAGCGCTCGCCGGCAAAGATGCGAATCACCTGGTGGCCGCGCGCGGCTTCTTCGACCACTTGCGTCATCTCGCCGGTGACGCGCTGGTTGTCGCGGTTCAGCGCGCGCAGCCGGCGCGTGGTATAGCGCACGATGACGGCCGTGATCGGCACCACGAACAGCGCCACCAGCGTCAGGCGCCAGTTCAGATACAGCAGCGACACCAGCAATGCCAGCACCGTCAGGCTATCGCGCACAAAAGCCAGGAAGACCGAGGTGATCATGTCGACCACCTGCCGCACCTCGGCGATCATGGTATTGATCATGGCGCCGGTCGACTCCTGATGAAAGCGCGCAGCCGGCAGGCGCAGCAAACGGTGGAACATAATGCGCCGCAAGTCGTTGAGCACGCGGCTCAAAACCCAGTTGTTCAGGTAAGCGGTCGAAAAGGTAAACACGCCGCGCAGCGCGAAGATCGAAATCAGGATCAGCGGCACCAGCCACAGATTAAAATGCGGACCGCTCTCGCCGAAACCATTGTCCAGCAAGACCTGGGTCGCATAGGTGAGCATCGGCTGCGTGCTGGCGGTGCCGGCCATCATGATCAGCGACAGGAAAAAACGGCCGCGGTACGGCTTGAGCACGCGCAGCAGGCGGGCGATGATATCGTTATTACTCATCTTGTGCCTTCCCGGACAAGCAGTAGCCGATCAGGACGCACACCATGATGACGTAGAAAAACAGCGTATTCATCAGCCAGAACATGACGTCCGTCAGGCCGAAACCGATGAAGGACAAGACCAGCAGCACGCCGGCCACTGCCGCGGCCTTGGGGTTGGTCCGGCCGTCGGGCAAGACGCAGCCATCGGGAATATCGCCGGCGGCGGGCTTTTTCTCGAGGACCGACAAAAAGAAAACCAGGGGGCCCAGATAAATCATCAACAGGCAGGCGAAATCGAGCAGGCCGCCGGTGGCAAGGAAAAACAGGCTGTCGTTATGACTGCTCGAAAAAGTCAGCGCCAGCGAATGCTGGATGCGGCCCTGGTCGGCCAGCGCCTGCAAGACCGGGAAAAACTGATCGCGCCCGACGCCGAGCAGAGGATGATCGGTAAACATCAGCCACGAGGCTTTCCACAATTCGAGCCGGATCCCGACCGAGGTGCTGGCATCGCCGCGATGCAGATAGCCCTGCACCTCGGAGACGGCCAGCGCGATGCGGTCGGCAATGCCGGTGGCCGGCACCGCGACGGCCACCGCAAACAGCAGCAGCACCAGCACGCAACCGGCCAGCACCACTTTGCCATTGATCGTGCGGCCGTAACGCACCAGCGGCGGCACGGCGAACAGCAAGGCGACCCAGCCGCCGCGCGAGCCCGACAACAGGGACGCCACCATGCAGCACAGCAGCGCAAATCCGGGCAGGTAGGCCAGGCGCGTGTTGCGGAAATACGAGGCCGAACAGAAGGCCATCAAACCGAGCGCCAGCGCCAGGTCGCCGAACGTGATCGGATGATGGGTATAGCCTTCGACGCGGTCGATGTGATAGCCGAAGCGCTGCACCAGCGCAAAGATGCCGACCGCAACCGCGCCGACGCACAAGCCGCTCCAGAACCAGCGGATCGGCGGTTTGAAATACAGGACAAAGCCGATGCAGGAAAAAGCCAGCACGAAGCGCACCGGACCGTCGATCATGTGGGCACTGCGGTGGGTGAGCAGCATGCGCAGCAGCGAGACCAGGAAATAGGCGACGAAGCCGGCCAGCACCCAGCGCAAGGTGGCAAAATTGTCGCCATAGATGCGTGCCACGCCGCGCCTGAAATGGAACAGCACCGCGCCGAGCATCAGCAACTGCGCCAGCATCATGCCAAACGAGGTCGTCAGGGCCATGGCCGGCAATAAGAACATCAGCAAAGCGGCAAAATCGGGGCGCGGCTGGGAGATGCGATTGATCATGGATACACTGTCTGCCGTATAGAATATGCAAAAAATATGCAAAATTACACAAAATTTGGTTTGCCAGCGACGATTGTCGCTTTATACACTGGCACACCGGTTTAAGATGTGGATTATAACGATGTGCTTCGCGAAAGTCTGAATGCTTAACTCTTTTTCACATATTTTGATTTGCCGAACCGACAATATCGGCGATTTGGTCCTCACTTTGCCGCTGGCCGGCTATCTGAAAAGCCTTTATCCGGGAATTACCGTCGATTTCCTGGTGCGTGCCTATGCGGCGCCGGTCGTGCGCCACTGCCGCCATGTCGACCAGGTGATCGCGCTCGAAAGCCTGGTCGACCCCAAGACGTATTTTGCGCAATCGCAGATCGACACCATCATTTTTGCCTACCCATCGCGCAGGCTGGCACAGGCAGCGCGCCAGGCCGGGATCAAGAACCGGGTCGGCACCAGCCACCGCCTGCATCACTGGCTCAATTGCAACCGGCTGGCCCACTTCAGCCGCGTCAAGTCGAGCCTGCACGAAGCGCAACTCAATTTCGCCCTGCTGCGTCCGCTCGGGATCGATATCACACCGCCGCTGAAAACGATTCCGGCCTGGTACGGCCTCGACGCCGGGCGCTGGGATGCCCGCTTTTCGGAGCGCCATTTCAACCTGATCCTGCACCCTAAGTCGAACGGCAACGGCCGCGAATGGCCGATCGGCCACTATCTGGCGCTGGCGCAGCTGCTGGCGGCCGATCCGGCCATCGTCTGCTGGGTGACCGGCAGCGCGCAGGAAGGCGCCTGGCTGGCCCAGCATGCGGCCGCCCTGCTGGCCCTGCCGAATGTGCGCAACCTGTGCGGCAGCATGGACCTGGACGGCCTGACGAACCTGATCGCGGCAGCCGACGGCCTGGTGGCCAGCGGCACCGGCCCGCTACACCTGTCGGCAGCGCTCGGGCGGCCGACGCTGGGCCTGTTCCCGCCCCTGAAACCGATCGACCCGGCGCGCTGGGCGCCGCTCGGCGAACAGGCGCAGGTATTGTGCGAAGCGCAGCCCTGCCGCGGCTGCGCCGATGCGGCACGCTGCACCTGCATGCAAAACATCACGCCGGCCATGGTGGCCGAGGTCATCGGCGGCTGGCAGGCGGCGGCCGGCAAAAGCGGTGCCGCCCGCGACGCGATCGACACTCAGCCGTAGGCGATCGCCACATCCTGCACGCCGAGCACCTGGCTTAGCGCCACCTGCAAATCGTCGGCCGGCAGCACGCGCCACTCGTCGCCAAGGCGCAATTCGCACTCGTCGGTGCCCTGCGGCCGGTAGCGCAACACCAGCGGCAAGCCCGCTTCGGAACGGAACGGTTGCAAGACTTCCTGCAGACGCGCCGGATCGAGCGGCGTCGGCAGATAACCGTCGACCTGCAAGCCGTATTGCAGGCGGGCGGCCACGATATCCATGGCTTTTTCGGCAGTGATGCGCAAACCACCCGAAAAGCGGTCTTCCGAAACCTTGCCGAGCACCGCCAGGAATTCGTCTTCCCTGAACATATTCTTGTTGGCGTCAAACAGTTCGTTATAGACGGTGACGTCGACCGTGGTCCCGGTATTGTCGTCGAGCGTAACGATGACGATCTTGCCGCGCTGCGTCATCTGTGTGCGCACGCCGGCAATCATGCCCGCAATCATTTTGGGATCGCGCGACGGCGAGAGCTCGGACAATTTGCCGCGCGCAAAACGCCGCACTTCCTGGGCATAGATATTGAACAGATGGCCCGACAGATAAAAACCGAGCGCCACCTTCTCTTCGGTCAGTTTTTGCTTTTCCGACCACGGCGCGACTTTCACATAGTCGGGCGGCGCGACCAGATCGGTGTCGTCGCCGAACAGGCTGACCTGGTTGATCGAGGCCAGCGCCTGATCGGCGCATTCCATCGCAAAGCCGACCGAGGCCAGCAAAATCGCACGATCGACGCCGAAGCAGTCGAAGGCGCCGGCCCGGATCATCGAATCGATGGTGCGGCGGTTGGTCAGGCGCTTGTCGACGCGCAGGCAGAAATCGAACAGGTCGGTAAACGGCCCGCCCGTTTCGCGGGCGGCGATGATGGCTTCGATCGCCGCCTGCCCGGAACCCTTGATCGCCCCGAGGCCGTAGCGGATTTGCGTTACGTGCTCGTTTTTCAGCGGGCCGGCCGGCGGCGTCGCCGGGCCGACCGGCGTGAAACGGTAATCGGACAGATTGATATCGGGCGGCAGCAAGGTCAGATTGCAGACCTCGATGCAATCCTCGACCAGGATCTTGATCTTGTCGGTGTCGTCCATCGCCAGCGACAAGTTGGCGGCCATGAAAGCGGCCGTGTGATGCGCCTTCAGATAGGCGGTCTGGTAAGCCAGCAGAGCATAGGCGGCGGCATGCGATTTGTTGAAACCGTAACCGGCGAATTTTTCCATCAAGTCGAAAATTTCGTCGGCCTTTTCCTGCGACAAGCCATCCTTGGCGGCGCCGTCGCGGAAGATCTGGCGGTGCTCGGCCATTTCCTCGGCTTTCTTCTTACCCATGGCGCGCCGCAGCAGATCGGCGCCGCCCAGCGAATAGCCGCCAACCACCTGCGCCATCTGCATGACCTGTTCCTGATAGACCATGATGCCGTAGGTCTCGGATAAAATGCCCTCGGTGCGCGGATCGGGATAGTCGAAGCGCTCGCCGTGCTTGCGTTTGCAAAAATCGGGAATCAGGTCCATCGGACCCGGACGATACAAGGCAACCAGCGCGATAATGTCTTCGAAGCGGTCGGGCCGCGCGTCCTTCAGCATGCCTTGCATGCCGCGCGATTCGAGCTGGAATACGGCGACCGTCTTGGCCTTGCACAGCAACTGATACGAGGCCTTGTCGTCGAGCGGCAAGTGGTCGAGCGCGAAATCGGCCTGGGACGGGTCCAGCGCCTTGATGTAGCGCACCGCCCAATCGAGAATGGTCAGCGTGGTCAAGCCCAAAAAGTCGAATTTGACCAGGCCCACGGCCTCGACATCGTCCTTGTCGTATTGCGACACCACGCCGCTGTCGCCGCCCTGCGTATAGAGCGGGCAGAAATCGGTCAGCTTGCCGGGAGCGATCACCACACCGCCGGCATGCATGCCGATATTGCGGGCGATGCCTTCGACCTGCTGCGCCAGGGCCAGCAGTTGCTTGACCTCTTCTTCATTTTCCTGGCGCTCGGCCAGCGCCGGCTCTTCCTCGATGGCGTCGGCAATCGTGACGTTCTTGCCGGGCTTGAAGGGAATCAGCTTGGAGACGCCGTCGCAAAAATTGTAGCCGAAGTCGAGCACGCGGCCGACGTCGCGGATCGCGCCCTTGGCCGCCATGGTACCGAACGTGGCGATCTGCGAGACGGCGTCCTTGCCATACAAATCCTTGACGTGCTGGATCACGCGGTCGCGTCCGGCCTGGCAGAAGTCGACGTCGAAATCGGGCATCGAGACGCGCTCAGGGTTCAGAAAGCGCTCGAACAGCAAATTGTAGCGCAAGGGGTCGAGATCGGTGATCAGCAGCGAATAGGCGACCAGCGAACCGGCACCGGAACCGCGGCCGGGGCCGACCGGCACGCCGTTTTGCTTGGCCCAGCGGATGAATTCGGCCACGATCAGGAAATAGCCGGGAAATTCCATCTTGATGATGGTGTCGAGCTCGAACTTGAGGCGCTCGAGATAGCGCGGCATCTGCTCGGCGCGCTTGACCGGATCGGGATACAGATGAGCCATGCGCTGTTCGAGGCCGGCTTCGGATTCGGCGATCAGGTATTCTTCGATCGTCATGCCGGGCGGGGTCGGGAAATGCGGCAGCTGCGGCTTGCCGAGCACCAGCGACAGATTGCAGCGCTTGGCGATTTCGACCGAATTTTGCAGCGCGACAGGCATGTCGGCAAACAGCTCGGCCATCTCGGCCTGGGTCTTGAACGACTGCGACTCGTTAAAACGGCGCACGCGCCGGGTATTGGCCAGCATTTCGCCTTCGGAGATGCAGGTGCGCGCTTCGTGCGCGATGAACTCCTCGGTCGTCAAAAACTGCGTCGGATGGGTTGCCACCAGCGGCAACTGCAATTCATGCGCCAGCGCGGCGGCCTGGCGCACATGGCTTTCCATGTCGGGCTGGCCGGCGCGGATGACTTCAATATAAAAATGGTCGGGGAAAATGGCCGACCAGCGGCGCGCGCACTGCCTGGCCTGCTCGATATTGCCATTGTCGATGGCGATGCCGACATCGCCGAAATGGGCGCCCGACAGCGCGATCAGGCCGCCGCTCTCGGGTCCCGAGCGCGGCAGCGCCTCGAGCCATTCGGTGCGGATCTCGGCGCGGCCGCGGTACTGGTTGGTGAGCCAGGCTTGCGACAGCAATTCGCACAATTGCAGATAGCCGGCGCGCGTTTTGACCAGCAATAACAGGCGCGAAGGCTGGTCGCGCTGCTTGTCGTTGGTAATCCAGACATCGCAGCCGGCAATCGGCTTGATGCCCAGACTGCGCGCGGCCTTGTAAAACTTAATCATGCCAAACAGATTGGCCAGATCGGTGATTGCCATGGCCGCTTGGCGGTCTTTGGCAGCGGCTTCGACGACATCGTCGATACGGACGATGCCATCGACGATGGAATATTCGGAGTGCAGGCGCAGGTGCGTAAAAATTGGAGCGTTCATGGCGCTATTTTACCTCGCGGGAACGAAATCCGACTGCGTCGAGACAAGATTGTTAACATCATTTCATGCCAATAAAGCATTAGCGCGCCGCTGCCGGGCCAGCCGCCGCCGCCAGCGTCGCTCATGGCGCCGGCGTTTCGCCATAAGGACGCCGCATGCGCAGGAAAGGTTGTTCGATCGTCACGAAACTGAGGCGTGCCACCGCCCATACAAATGCATATAGGACGACAAACACAACGGCGCTGTCGAGCCAGTTGATGCCGGTAATATGAATAAAGCCGCAATATGTGACGAGCAAGAAAATCAGCGAAAAATGCAGCATGTAAAACGAAAAACTGATCTCGCCGCCCTGCGCCAGCAGGCGCGACAGCCAGGCCGGCAAACGATATTCGGCCGCCGCCCAGGTCACGATGAAAGCGGCCCAGCCAAGCGCTTCCTGCATCGACCATGTAATCCAGAACGGATGTTTGACGGGGCCGCGGCCAAACGGCGCAAAATGGGCTTGCAATGCGCTGTTGACGATGACGGCCAGCAAAGCGCATGGAAACAAGTACTTCGACCAGCGCCGCAGGCCGGCATGCTGGTGCTGCCACACAAGCGCGGCCAGCATGCCGATCACGAACTGGTCGAACCGGCCAACCAGCGTACTGAACAGCATGTGCGTGCTGGCCGGCGTGACGCTATAGGCACTGAGCTTAAACAGCAGCATCAGCGCCAGCAATTGGACAATATAGCGCAGGCCCTTGTTGATCACCATGCGCGACAGGAAGGGAAAGAGCAGATAAAACGTCAGTTCGACCGAAATCGTCCAGGCCGCGCCGGTGATGACGCTGCCCGAGGTCGGCGCATTGCCGAGATTGGAAAACAGCAGATAGAAAATATCTTGCGGCTGAAAGGCATTACGGCCGATGGACGTAGCCAGAAAAAACATCACCAGATACAAGGGAAAAATGCGCAAGATGCGGTTACGCACAAATTGCCGATATTCGATGACAGCTTGATGATAGGCGATGCGCATGAACAGAAAGCCGGACAGGGTGAAAAACAGCGCGACCCCGGTATGGCCTTCGCTGACCAGGCCCCACCAGCTCGAGCCGAGGACGGCCCCGCTCAATTTGTAGTAATGAAGATAAAAGTGAAACGCAAACACGAGCGAGGCGGCCAGCATCCTGATCTGATCGAGCGCCGGGCTATAGGGGAAATTGAGCGATTTCATCGGCAAAAGGCGTGAAATTTCATGTGACGGCGATTGCGCTGCCCGCTGCAAGAGGCGGCGGACGGCGTCTTTCCGCAATTGAAGAACAACAACAGGGCAGCATTCGAAATATGTTTCCTGTTAGCAGCAATAAAGTGCCGGCAAACGCGAAAACGCAACGCCGCATATAATTGGCGCCTGGACTGCGTCGGTGCTTAAACTGCGTCGGTGCCTGAACTGCGTCGGTGCCTGAACTTCGCCGGAACTGCGCTGGCACCGTCGCTGCAGCTGCGGCAGTTCTGTTTCAGTAACTGCGCGCGATTCTGTGCCGCCTTCCTGTCCTCGCTTTGATTATCGGTTCATCCATGTCCACTGCCACCACCTTCGTCAATATCGCCGCCTATAAATTCGTCACGCTCGACGACCGCGAGGCCTTGCGCCCGCTGTATCGGCAGCGCTGCGCGCAACTGGACTTGAAGGGCACGATTTTGCTCGCGCCGGAAGGCATCAACCTGTTCCTGTGCGGCGCCCGCGCGGCGATTGACGATTTTCTCTGCTGGCTGCGCGGCGATGCGCGCCTGGCCGATATCGTCGTCAAGCACAGCTATTCGGGCGAGCAATCGTTCAAGCGCATGCTGGTCAAGCTCAAACCCGAAATCATCACCATGCGCATGCCGGTGATCCGTCCCGAACAAGGCCGGGCACCGGCCGTCGCCCCGGCCACGCTGGCGCGCTGGCTCGACCAGGGCCGCGATGACGACGGCAAGCCGGTGGTCATGCTCGACACCCGCAATGGCTTCGAAGTCGATGTCGGTACATTCGCCGGCACAGTCGATTACCGGATCGAGAAATTTTCGGACTTTCCCGACCTGGTCGCGCGCCATCGGGACGATTTTCAGGGCAAGACCGTGGTCACGTTTTGCACCGGCGGCATCCGCTGCGAAAAAGCCGCGATCCACATGAAAAATAGCGGCTTCGACAGCGTCTACCAGCTCGATGGCGGAATTTTGCGCTATTTCGAAGAGGTCGGCGGCGCCCACTACAGCGGCGACTGTTTCGTATTCGACCATCGCACCGCGCTCGATCCGCAATTGCGGCCCACGGCCAGCACCACCTGTTTCGTGTGCCGCAGCGTGGTCACGCCGCGCGCGCAGCTGTCGCCGATGTATGTCTATGAAAAGTCGTGTCCGGCCTGTTACGGCGCAACGTGAACGCCTGCGCCCGGCAGGCAAGCGGCGCCTAGCGCGCGCTGAAATAACCGGCCACTTCCTGCACGTCGCGCTCGCTGAGCACGCCGCCGGCGCTACGCAGGCGCAAGGTCGACAATAGATAGGTATAACGCGCCTGCGCCAGGTCGCGCTGCGCCGTGTAGAGCTGCTGCACCGCGGTCAGCAGATCGAGATTGATGCGCACGCCGCCCTTGATGCTTTGCGTAGTCGCCTCGACCAGCAGCCTGGCCGAGGCCAGCGATTTCTCCTGGGCCGCGATCTTGGCCTTGCCGGTCTGGACTTGATTGTATTGCTTGCGCAGCTCGATCAATAATTTTTCGGTGCGGGCATCGAGATCGGACTGCGCTTTTTCATAATTGGCAACCGCTTGCCGCGTGTTCGATGAAATCGCGCCGCCCGAATACAGCGGCACCGTCAATTGCAGGCCAATGGCGCGGATCACCGACTCCTGGCCGATGACATTGATGGTTTCGGAACGGTTTTTGCTGATGCTGCTGACCAGCTCGAGGCGCGGCGCATGGCCGGCGCGATTGAGATTGATTTGCTGGCGTGCCCCCTCAACCTGCTGTTTCTGAGCAAGCAAATCGGGGTTGCCTGCAAGCGCCCGCTGTTCCCATTCTTCATAACTGCCGCTGATCAGAATCGGCGCCCGGAAGTCGGCCGGCAAGCCGTCCAGGCTGCGCACCTCGCGCCCGACCAGCCCGGCCAGGGTCTGACGGGCCGTCAATTGCTGGTCCTGGGCCTCGAGCAATTGGGCGGCCGAAGCGTCGAGCCTGGCCTGCGTCTCGATCATGTCGGTGCGCGTTCCTTCCCCCTTCTGAAACATGGTGTCATTGACCTGACGCTGCTCGGCATACATGTCGCGCTGCGCCGTGGCCAGCCGGACCTGGTCGTCGGCATACAAGGCATCGAGATAGGCGCCGACCAGGCGCGTGACCAGCTCCTGCTTCTGGCTGCTGAACTGCGCATTACTGAACGCCGTCTGCACCTCGCCAAGCCGGTAGCGCGCCAGGGCGTCGAAATTGACGAGCGGCTGACGCAGGCTGATGTCGGACGAAATGCTCGAATAGGTCTGGTGCGTCGTAAACGGATTGCCGTAAAAATCGCCGGCACTGATCGTGGTCCGGTTCTTGCCCGTGTAATAGCTGGCCGACAGGCTGGGCAAGAGATTGGCGCGGCCCTGAATCCGGTATTCCTGGCCCGCCTCGTTATCGTGAATCGCCATCTTGTAGGTCGGATCGTTTTGCAGCGCGGCGCGGTAGGCTTCGAGCAGACCCAGCGCATGCGCGCCGGCGCTGGCCAGCAGCATGCTGGCGGCGAACGCACATACCGCCAGCGCTTTCGCCGCGCCACTGGACGAATCCCTGGTCGATCGATGCGATATCATGCTCAGTCCTCGGTCATCGATGTCTTAGCGCGGTCGAAAATCGGCTTGAGCAGATAGCTCATCATCGTGCGCTCGCCGGTCTTGACGAACATTTCAACCGGCATGCCGGGCCGCACCTGCAGATCAGCCAGCATCGGCACCCCCTTCGGCGCCACCTTGGCCTGTACCTTGTAATACGGCTGGCCGCCATGCTCGTCGGTGAAGCGGTCGGCCGACACTTGCGTGATCACGCCCGGAATATGCGGCGTCTTGTTTTGGTTGAAGGCTGAAAAAATCAATTCGACGGCCAGCCCCGCATGCACCTTGTCGACCAGGTTGACCGCCATCTGCCCATCGACGACGAGCGGGTCGCCGCTCGGCACGATATCCATCATCTTGAAGCCGGGCCCGATCACGGCGCCGCGCATAAAGACGGTCGCCCCGACCACGGTGCCGGCAACGGGCGAGCGCACCACCGTATTGTCTTCGTCATAGTTTTGCGCTGTCAGGCGATTGCTCAGCGCTTCAGCTTCTTTTTGCACATCGGCCAGCTGGGTCCGCACTTCTTTTTGATAGTCTTGCAAGCGCATCGCCTTGCGCACGCGCAGTTCGCCGATCTGGCGCTGGGCGCGCCCGAGGTTGCCATTATCTTCGGCAATGGCACCGCTGAGCTGCGCCGCGGTACGCTCGACATCGAGCAGGCGATTGCGCGCAATATAGCCGTCGCGGGCCAGATCGCGCAAGCCGCTCAATTGTTCTTCGGTAATTTTCAACTGGATTTTCTTGCTGTCGCGCGATGCCTGCAGGCCCGCGATCTGCACTCTGAGGCCACCGATGCTCTCATCGGCAGCGGCCAGCTCATTGCGCAGCGACGATTGCCGCGACATGAATAGCTGGGCCTGGGCACTGACATTGCCCGTTACCAGCGTGTCGTCTTTATAGGGCAGCAAGGCCGGCGGAAACGCGACCGCGGCCTTGCCATCGCGCTCGGCAATCAGCCTGGCCTCGGTCGCCCGCGCCGAAATATACTGGCCCCGGCTGATATCGGATGCCGATTTGGCCTGGATATCGTTCATCCGCACCAGAATCTGCCCGGCCTTGACGACATCGCCATCCCTGACCAGGATTTCCTGTACCGTACCGCCATTCTGGTGCTGGATCGCCTTGCGGTTGGTGGCGACGGTGACCGTGCCCGACATCGGCACGCCGCGGTCGAGCGGTGCAAAAGACGCCCACAATAAAAAGCCGCCGACGCCAAACAGGACGATCAACCAGCCGAGACGGGCAAAGCGGCCTGGATCGGTATTGACGAGGAGCGGCGCGACGTCGTGCGCGACGACTTCGCTGGCCTCGGTTTTGCTGGACGATATCAGTTTCATCGATAATCTCCGTCAAATTGCGTCAAATCGTTTCCGGCTGGGCCGCGGCATCGGAATTTTCCTGTGGCGCCGGCGGTATTTGCGGGCCAGCCTGCTGCGCCGAATGCTGCGGCTGCTGCGGCTGCGGTGGCTGAGGTGGCTGAGGGGGCGCCGATGCCTGCTGCGCGCCGGCCTTTTGAACGTGCTGCGCATATTGCTGATTTTGCTGTTGCAATGCGCTCAGCACCTGCTCGGTCGGACCGAACATCTGCAGCTGGCCGTCGCGCAGCAGCAGCAACTTGGTCGTCACGCCGATAATCGAGGTGCGGTGCGTGATCAAGACGATCGTCTTGCCGCGCTGACGCAAATCGGTGATGGCCATGACCAGGGCCTGTTCGCCAGTCTCGTCGAGATTGGAATTGGGTTCGTCGAGAATGATGAGCGCCGGATCGCCATACATGGCCCGCGCCAGCCCGAGGCGCTGCTTCTGGCCACCGGACAGCCCCATGCCATCGATGCCCAACAGCGTGTCATAGCCTTTTGGCAGATGCAAAATCATGTCATGCACGCCGGCGCGCTGTGCCGCCAGCACCACCGCATCGGCTTCGATATCGCCAAAGCGCGCAATGTTTTCGCTGACGGTGCCGCCAAATAATTCGATATCTTGCGGCAGATAGCCGATATGCGGCCCCAGTTCATCCTTGTTCCAGCTGAAGATGTCGGCGCCGTCGAGCCGTACCGTGCCCAGCGCCGCCGGCCAGACGCCGGCCAGCAGGCGCGCCAGCGTCGACTTGCCGGCGCCGGACGGGCCGATCACGCCCAATACCTCGCCGGCGGCGATCGCAAAGCCGACACCTTTCAAGACCGGCGTCGGCGAACCGGGCGGCGCCGCCGATACGCCCTCGACGGCAATCTGACCGCGCGGTTTGGGCAGCGCCATGCCGGCCCGCCGCGCCGGATATTCGCTCAATAATTTCTCGAGACGCGAATATGCACTTTTGGTGCCGCTCCAGCTTTTCCATACAGAAATAACTTGCTGGACCGGCATCAGCGCGCGCCCCAACAGAATCGAGGCGGCGATCATCATGCCGGGAGTCATTTTATTTTCGAGCACCAGCAAGGCACCGAAACCGAGGGCCAGCGATTGCAGCGAAATCTGCACGAATTTGGTGATCGCACCGATAATGCCGGCTTTTTCGCTGGCTTCGGCTTGCAATTGCAAAAATTTTTGATGCAGCTTGAACCAGCGTCCTTGCAGATTGGGCAACATGCCCATCGACTCGATGACTTCGGCATTGCGCAAATTATTGCTGGCCAGGGTGGACGAGGCGATGGCCATCGCGTTCGCCTCGGCCAGCGGCTTGCGCGTCGCCACTTCATTGATGATGGCCAGGATAATCAATAACAGCGTTCCACCGACGGCAAATATGCCTAGCGAGGGCTCGAACAGGAAGATCACGATCAGATAAATCGGAAACCACGGCGCATCCATGAAGGCAAACAAGGCATTCCCGGTCAAGAACTGGCGAATGTTTGTCAAGTCGGACAAAGCCTGTCCGGCGTTGCCGCCACCGCGCCTGAGGCTTTGCTCAAACGCGGCCGTATAGACACGCTTATTGAGCGTCATGTCGAGATGGGCGCCGATACGCACCAGCATAAAGCTGCGCATCAATTCCAGGCCGCTCATCAATATATAGGCACCGAACATCATCAGCGTCAGCATCGCCAGCGTGATTTCATTGCGGCTGCCCAAAACCCGGTCATACACTTGCAGCATGTATAAGGACGGCACCAGCATCAACAAATTAATAATGGCGCTAAACACCGCCACGGTACGAAAGGCACTTTTAAAACCACTTAACACCTGCGTAATTTCGTTACGCGGCATTTGAAATAGGATTCTCATATTTGCATGCAAAGTGCACCGCAGTGCAGGTTGAACTACAGGTTGAACTGCCGCTTGAACAGCAGTTTGAAAAGCAGCTTGCACAATAGGCCGACATGACGATCCAGAGCGTGGACTTTATATGGACTACCGGCAAACAAATGTGATGGCCATCACGCTTTCCACCACTTCACACGTGCAAGGTGCACACATGATGATGGCGCACAATAATGATGATGTTGAGCGGGCAATTCCTCCTCTCTGCAGATCGATTCCGGCAACGCGGCGCGATCGGGGCAGGCATGAAAAAAAACAGGGAATCAGCAAGACAGGTCAAAAATCAGTCTGAACCAGCGAGCCTGACAGGACCACGCAATATATTCACGCAAACCGGCGCAAACTCACGCAAACAAAGCCGCGCTATACACGCGGCATGACACGAACCAATGTGTGTTCTGACGCGCGACGTCAGCCGAAGTTCAAACCATTGCGCAGGCAATCGATTTTGTCCGCCAATAAAATGGGGTCGTAGACCGTGAATCGCAGGTTTTTTTGAAAATCGAGCAAATGCAGAATTGCCTCTGTAGTAAGTCCTTCGTTCAGCAGGCGCGCGGCATGGTTGGGGAAGAACTCGACTTCTCCCGACTCGCTGGCGGTGCCGCCGGTGCCGTCACCAGTGCCCGGCAGCATGCCGCTGGCGTCGCCGTCGGCGCCCATGAACACTTCAAATGCCAGCGAAAAATCATGTCCGAACCATCTGCCGTAAGGCAGCCATTTATTCGGCCGCGGATCGGCCTCGAACAGAAAATGGGCCTCGCCGCCCGCAATTCTGATCGCGCCTGCGCTCACAAAACCATGCAGCACAGCGCACTTTCCGAGCCGCGCCAGCGTAGCGCCGATCGCCCCATCGTTAGGGCAGTACCGGCGCTTGCTCGATGGCCCCACTGTCGCCCCAAGGTCTTGTGAACACGCAAACATCAACAAGTCGCCATTTTTGAACATGGCCTCGACCCCGATCAATTCGCCCGCGATGAATTGCTGAGCAAGCAGAGGCTCGGCATAATCATAAGCGGCCATGAAAGCACAATACGCGGGCGCATCGCGGAAAATCCGGACGCCCTGGCCGCCGCTGGCATAATTTTCCTTGACCACGATCGGCAGGCCGAGCGCGGCGAGGGCCGCCGCGGCGAACTGCGGCGCGGCGACGACGACAAAATCGGGACTCGCAATGGCATTGTCGCGACAATATTCGGCAAAGCCGACCTTGCTGAGGATGGCATGGGCGGCCTGGTTTTTGATCGGCAGCAGAGGCAGCAAATCGGGCCTCTGCTCGCGGTAAATTTTCCACATGATCGGATCTTCGCCGAGCAAGATATAGTCGTATGCAGCGGCGGCGCGCAGCGCAGACAGGCGCGCAGTCAGCACATCAAGACTGGCGCCGCCATCGATCCAGGCATCGTAATAGCCGTTCTTGACGGCGGGGTTGCCGGCCGCGCACAAGACATCGACCTGCGACCCGGCGCGCTTGAGCAGGTGCGGCATTTCGGCCATCGTGCTCCATGTGCTGGCGACCAATAATACGCGGGGCGCCGCCGGCGGCAGGCTGCGCTGTTCAGGCAGGACACGCGCCAGATGCGGATTGGGGATACGGATTCCGTCCCGCGCCGCCTGCAAGGCGTGCAACTGCGCCTGATGCGGCCTCGACAATAGCTGGCAATATGCGAGCTGCAAGGCGCCGCACGCCTGCATCTCGCCGAGCGCCTCGGCCGGCAAGCGTTTCAAGGCTTCTTCATCGATTTGAAACACAGTATCGCATTGCCGCTCGCCGCCAGCGTCGTTGAAACGGAGCGGCCACGGACGCAGCAAACGGAATTTTTGCAAGACACCGCAGGCGGCGCGCGTGGCCAGGCGATCTTGCTCGTCGTGGAGCAGCCTGCGCCACACACTGCGCAGCGCAGCCGATGGCTTGCCATCGATAAAAAGCGGCTCGCCGCCGGGCCCGCCGCAAAGCAGGCCGCTGTCTTCATCGATGCACAGAACGCGCTGGCCATCGGCGGTCGATGCCAGCGCAAATGGATAGGAGCGCAGCACCGCCGGCAGGTAGGCGTTGCGCCACTGGCCATCGGGCGCAACAAACAGATTGCCGTGGGCTCCGAGCACGGCAATCAACATGAAACAATCGCCTTCATCGATAAAAGCCATCGGCAGCGACAATGCCGCCGCCGGCGCTTCGGCCGCGGCGATGGCGACAACCGCATGGTCGCGGGCAAAAGCATGGTTCGAGGCGCTGCGCCAGCGCTGCTGCGCATGACGTTCGCAGCTGACGACATGATAATTTGACACGAGAATACGCTGTCCCTGTGTAAATAGCCAGTTCAAAAATGGCAAGCCGAGCGCGGTAAATCGAAGGCTGCCCTGAGCGGCCGGCAGGGACCGCGAACGGCGACGAACGGCGGCGGCGAAGTGGCCATCATCATATTTTGATGAATGAAAAAAGCCGGGCTTGCGGCCCGGCTTTTTAGGTGGATAACGGTCTCTGCCTGTTCGCTTTCGCGGCCTGCCTTGCCGCCTGCGACTTCAGCTTATGCCAGCGTGATGATGCCTGCGGCAATCGCCGTCGTCGAGGCCGCATGGTAGCCGACCAGGACGATCGATTCGAACACGCCCGCACCATGGTCGTACGTTACCACCGTATCGGCACCGGCCGCGCCGTATGTGAAGACGCCATTGGCCGCATCATAAGTCCCGGTAGTGAACTCGACATGACCGGCCACGCCGGCCAGATTCGTTGCCGCCAGGTCGACCGCGGTGGCCGTGGCTGCAAAGGCCGACAGATCGATCTTGTCGCCGGCCGTCACGCCTTTGACGATATCGAAAGTCGAGGTCAATTCGGCCGTCTGGATGATGGTCGAATTATTCAGGCCCGATGCATTGGCTGCGGCCTGGACAATGGTCGCGGTGCTGCCCGACACGGTGATCGAATCGGCCCCCGCGCCGCCGGTGATCACGTCCGCCCCGCCGCCGCCGGTAATGATGTCTTTTCCCGCACCGCCGATGATATGGTCGATCCCCGTGCCGCCGGTAATCGTGCTCTTGACCGTGGCGCTGCCATACAGCGTATTGGTGCCGGCCGATTCCGTGATGCTGACCAGATCCAGCGCCAGGCGGGCATCGATGACGTCGCCGCCATTGGCGCTACCGGTAATCGTGGTCGTGGTGGTCGGCGTGCTGGCCGCGATCGCTCCCGAGGTCCAGACCAGGCCGGTATTGGCCGCACCGGCGCCGGCAACCACCAGACCGGAGGCATTCAGCGATGTCAGCGCGGTCGATGCCGCAACCAGCGAGGTCGCCGCCGTTCCGGAGATGGTAATGGCTTTGACATCGTTACCGAGGATGGAGACCGTATCGACGACCGTGCCCGCGGGCGTGGTCGAGGTGTCCGTGGTGACGATATTGATTGTTTCGACATTGGCGGCCGACACGCTACCGAAGCTGGTGCTGGCAGCAGCGCTCAGGTTGACGTTGAAGACATCGGCAGTAGAGGCCGCCGCGCCAGTCACGCCAACCACATAGGCGGTGCCGGTATCGGTCAGCGCCAGGGTGCCGCCTGTTGTGTAGCCGCTCAAGGTCACGCCGGCGCCACCGGCGGTGGTCACATAGTTATAGCCGCCCAAGACGTCGAGGGCAATGCTGGTTGCCGCCGGCGTGGTCACCGTCAGATGTTCGAAGCCGGTCACCAGCCCGGCAAAGGTGTTGTTCAACGATGCCGTCGCCGCATCCGAGCCAGCCATCTTCAGCGTATCGGTACCGCTACCGCCGTCAACCGTGCCACCGGCGCCAAGCGTGGTGATGATGGCCGTGTCGTCGCCGGCGCCGAAAGTGACGGCCTTGGTGGCGCCGGTAGCGACCGTCACCACGTTATTGCCGGCATCAAAGGCCGCCACTTCGGCGGCGTTCAGCGATACCGTCACCCCTGCCGTATTGTTCGAGGTGAAGGAGGTGACCGCCGTTGTCGAACCCGTCAATGTCAGCGCCTGATCGCCGGCAACCGTCACCGTTTTCGCCGCCGAGTCATTGATGGCCAGCGCCGACGCTGCCCCGCTGGCCGTGATATTCAATACCTTGACGGTATTGTCGGTCAGCGTGGCGCCGGCCTTCAAGCCGTTGACAGTCAAGGCCAGCGTCGTCGCCGTTGGCGTCGTCGAGGCGTCGGTGACGGTCACGTTCGAGGCCGAATTGGCCAGCGACAGCGAACTTAGCGCATTGCTGGCAATGGTCGACGATGCGCCATAGCCGCTCAAGGTGACCGAGGTAATGGTGTTGGCCAGCGTGCCCGAGGCGGCGTTCAAGTCATTGATCGACACGGTGCCATCGACGATGGCGCCGGTGGTCGTGCCCTGGGTCGTCGGCGCTGCCGCGGTCACGACGGTATCGGCGCCCACGCCGCCCGAGGTGATGGCGAAATTGGCGGTCGTGACGTCTGTCACCGCGCCGGCCGTCTTGGCGGTAAATGTCACCGTACCGTTCAGGTTATCAACTGCGACATAATTTGCGGCGCCGACCAGATTGTATGCAGCGACAAATTTGGCCGCATTCTGGATGGCCGTCTGGGCCGCGGTCAGCACCACGCCGACACCGTCAAAGGTGACGGTATCGGCATCGATGTTGGTGCCGAAGGTGGCCGTAAACGCTTCTTTGGCAACACCCACAGCGGCCGCCGCCGCCGCTTGAATCACGGTTACCGATGTCGTATCGGCAGAACCGGTGACGTTGACCGCGCCTTGGCTGACAGCGCCCGGAGCGACGGCCGCGGCAGCGGCGGCGGCGGCCGTTTCCGTCACGCTGATGGTGGTGCCGCCGGTAATGGTGACCGCGCCCGAGGTCGCGGTGTCGGCCGCATTGACGACCACGGCCCCGCTCGCCCCGCTGGCGGTGATGGCGCCGGTGCTGACCCCGGCCGCCGTCACGGTCACATCGGAGCCGCCGCTGACGCTCATGGTGCCGGCCGCCAGCGCCGTGTCGTTGGCCACCACGGCGGTGGTGGTCGCGGCCGTAATGGTGCTGCCGCCGACCGAGGTGACATTGGCATTTGTCAGGCCGGTCCAGCCGCTGACGTTTGCGGTCACCGCATTATTGACCGATGTGATGTTGGCGATTTCGACATTCTTGACCGTTGCCGCGGTATTGACGACATACGCGGGACCGGCGGCAGCGAGATCGATGACATTGATGGTATCGACACCGGCACCGCCATCGATGCTGTCGAGCGCGGTCAGGGTCGCGGCACCGGCTGCGGTCGGCACGGCATTGAAGGTATCGGCGCCGGCCGTTCCGGTAAACGCGGCGCCGGTATCGATACCGGTCGTGAGCGCAAATATCTGGCCGGGATTGGCTTCGGCATCGTGCGCCACGACCACGGCGGAAATGGCATTGTCGATATCGGCGGCCGATGGCGTCGCGATATTGCTGACGCCGCTCAGAAAGGTCTTGGCGACGGCGTTGGCCGCGTCGCCCGAATAGGCCACGAGTTCGTCCGTGGTGTCGAGCGCGGCAGTAAATGCGCTTGCCGCCGCCACTTTGGCCGCCAGGCTGTCCGCATCGGTACTCTGGGCCCCCTCGGCAATCTGCAACACCACGTTGGCCAGCGTCAGCGCGCCGGCGGCAAGCTTGTTGCCCCAATATTGCAGGCCATCCACATCGGCCGCGTGGCCAAACAGATTGGTATAGACCTTGTTTACGATTCCATACGAGGACAGGCCATTATATGCGGACGTATATTCTGCCTGTTTGGCAAATTCAGCGGCGACGGCCGCCACACTGTCAGCCCCCTCCCAGACTGCCAGGCCGGCAGGATCGGCAGGACGATTGAAGTATGCGACGTAGAGCTTTTGAATATCGAGATCGGAAACAGCCATTTGAGACTCCCAAGAAATTAATTTAAGTACGAACTCTGCAGCGCCACCATATTTCGCGACCCAGATGACAGCGAATCAATCATGGCAGAAGACAGATGTGCGGGAATGTGACGATTGTCACAAACAGATAGGACAATCAACGATTTGGCGCTTTTTTTTCACGTGAAAAGCGATGAAAAATAATGAAGGAAAAGTATTTTCCGGGACGATATTATTCAGCGCGAAGCGAAAACGCGAAGCAAAAGCGCATAGCAAAAGTGCGAAGCCGTAGTTCGACGCTGAAAAATGAAACTGAAGAATGAAGCGGTGAAATGCGGCAGCAAACGATGCGACAGCAAACGCGCGCCCTCGGTCACCGGCTGCGGCAACGGTGTTGCCGGCGGGCCATGCCGCTGATGGCCGCGCACGCCTATTCAATGCATGGATTGTTCGTTTCACTGGGGCGATATCGCGGTCCTGCCATATCGCCATCCTTCTATATCGCCATCCTTCCATATCGCTGTCTTATTTGGTCCAGTACGTGATGCCGTTTGCCACGCGCCGGCTATCGAGGCGCGAAGCAAAGACATAGGCCGCCGTCCCGCCATTTTCCGGCCCCAGGGCGCCGCTCACGGCCATATTGCTCGGCGCCGCGAACTGGCCAACCCCCAGCAGGGTGCCGTTGGGGCTGACCGAACCGGTCGCTTGCAAGGCATGGCGCTCGGTGGCCGACACGACCAGATCGAAATTGGTGGCAAAACTCGACTTGCCGAAATCAAGCGACAGCTTGCCGTTTGTTACGGTCGCCGCCGTCGAGATATTGCGCGCTTCATCGCGCACATAGGCTTCGCCTTGCCTGAGGATAAAGACTGCAGTCCCGTGGTCCGGCACAGCCCAGTCGCTGCCGGCCGAGCGCATCACGGCAAAGGCGCCGCTCAGCGCCACGAGCTGGGCATGGTTCGCCGTCTGCTGACGGATATCGACATTCGGTGCCTGGGACGCCATCGCCGTATAGCGGCCCCAGATCACATGACGCAGCTCAGGCGTGGGCGCGGGCGCGATCACGACTGCCGGCGGCGTCACCACGACCGGCGGCAAACCGCCGTCGACCACCGCAGGAATTTTTTGCAGCAAGTTGGCACTTTTTTGGGCGTCGAGATTGACATCGCCGCCGACGGTCCCGGCCAGCGCCGCAGCAACCGCTGCCGATGGCGCGCCGACGGCGCTGCTGACCTTGACGGCAGGCTCCTCGACTTTCGGCGGCGCCACCACATCGGGCGTCAGGCTGCCGCCATTTAACAGCTGCGGCGCCGGCTGCCCGCGCCGCACTTGCAGCAACTGTCCGACCTGGCTCGCCATCAATTCGCGGCTGCTGCCGCCTTCGCACGGGCCGGCACCGGCCGGATTGCAATTACGGCCGAAACCACTGATGACGATCGCCCCCGACAGGACGCTCACGCGCGACGTCTCGGCGTCGGTAAACACGGTAAAGTCGGTGCCGCGCACGCCAATGGCCGCCACCGGCGTATTGAAGCGGAAATTCTGGCGCGCGGCCTTGACCGCCTTGCCGGACTGGCTGCGGGCAATTCCCTTGCTCAGTTCGAGCTTGATGCGCGTGTTTTCCGGATGCCGGTCATCGATGTGGTAGCGAACGATGCGGGCCGCGCTGTTCGGGCGCAAAATGAACAGACCGTCGTCGACCGTCTTCATGTACACATAGCCATTGGCGCCGGTCGTGATGTGCGCGCCCTCTTGCACGGTGTCGCCGACGGCAGCCGTGCGGGCGTCAATCCTGACCTCGCCCTCGGCATGAAACACGCGCGCTGCTTCGGCGGCCAGCGTCACGCCCGAGGCGAGCGACATGATGACCGCCAGCATCAATCGAACGACGGCGCGCCCCATCCGCAACGACGGCGTGAACCAAGTCACCCCCGCCACTGCCAAATATATTTGGGGCGATGCATTCATAGGAAACTCCTTTCCCTCGATTCTCACATTCGCCGCAAGAAATTCAGTGACTGCCATCACATTTCACACAATTAATATGCGCGTCATAGCCTATGTTGCAGCTCATGTCGCAGTTCATGTCGCAGTTCATGTATGTCTATATTTGCCATGCCGATTCATTCGAACAAGGACAGCGCAGGGCGTGCGAAAGACCTGATGACAATTATTGAAAATAAGCAGGCTATCCTGCATTCGCGCCGACGCCGGCAGGCGCCGGATCTTTTTGATGTTTTTATGGTGCAGTCACTTCCCTGTCCGCGCGCTCGACATCGCGCGCAGATAAAGGATGCGCGGCGCCACGCTAACTTTATGCATGTTTGATAACAGATGTTTGTGCAACGATTATGCAAACGCAGAGCCAATGCCTCGCACCGGCCAGCCGCCGCCATGAAATTGGCGCGCCCGTCTTTTGCGAGCCTGTCCATACTGCGGCTGACGATTGCGGCGATCGCGTTCTTGCTGACGGTGTGGACGCAATGGTTGCCCAGTGCCAATGTGACGCTGGCCAACGAATGGTTGCGCGACCGCTTCATCGTTGCCCGCGCCAGCAGCGCCCCGGAAAACCGCATCGCCATCGTCGATATCGATGACGCCAGCCAGTCCGCCGATGGCAAATGGCCATGGCCGCGGACACAAGTGGCGCGCCTGCTCGAGAATATACTCGGCCCCTATGGCGCGCGCGGGGTGGCCCTCGATATCATATTTTCTGAGACGGCCGACCACGACGGCGATCTGCGCCTGGCCCGCTTGGCGCAGCACATGCCGCTCGTCATGGCGCAGGCGCTCGATTACGACGGCAGCCACCAGGTCGCGCTGCGCGTCGGCCAGCTGGCCGGCGGCAAGCCGGCAGCCGCCGACGGCGCCGCCCGCGGCATCATGCTTGCCAATGGCTATGTCGCCAATCATGCCGGCCTGGCGCAGGTGGCCGCGCATGCAGGCAATATCGGCTTCATCCCCGATCGCGACGGCGTATTGCGGCGCCTGCCGATGCAATCACGGTTCGGCGGCCGCCTGTATCCGACACTCTCACTGGCCTTGTTCGAATGCTGCGCGGCCGGCCCGCCGATACGGCCGGCGGCAAGCCTGCGCGCAGGCGCGGGGCAAACAGGCCAGACAGCAAGATCGCCGCTGCCGCCGGCGCGCAGTGAATCAGGCCGCAATGAATCAGGCAACAATGAGTTGGGCGGCAATGAGTTGGGCGGCAATGAGATGAGCGGCAATGCCGGCCTGGCGCGCCTCGCCTATGGCCGCCAGTGGCTGGCCTACCGGGTGCTGGCGGCCGAAGACATTCTGCATCAGCGCCTGCCGCCGCAGGCTTTGAAAGGCAAGCTGGTGATCGTCGGTTCATCGTCGCTAAGCCTGTCGGACCGGGTCCCGACTCCGCTCGACAAGTCGATCAGCGGCTTCATGGTGCATGCAGCCGCACTTTCGAGCCTGCTCGATACACGCGAAGGCAAGACGCCATCGCCATGGCCGGGGCAATGGCTGGCCTGCCTGTTTGCGCTGGGCGTCACGCTGCTGGCGACCTATACCTTTCCGCGCCTGTCGGCAGTAGCCAATGCGGGCTTGCTGGTCGGCGCCTCGGCGCTGTGGGTCGGCGCCGCCTATCTGATCGCGCCGCACGATGCCGAGTTCTCGACCACCGGCCCGCTGCTGTCGAATCTGTTTCTGCTGGTGGTCGCGGTACCGTTCGCCTGGCAGCTGTCGCAACGCCAGTCGCGCCATCTGCTGGGCGCCCTGCACCAGTATGTGGCGCGCGAAGTGGTCGAAGAGTTGCTGCGCAGCGATATCGCCGACCCCTTGACGCCGGGCTTGCGCACCGTCACGACGCTGATTGCCGACATGGAAGGGTATACGGGACAGGTCGAATCGCTACCGGTCGAGGAAGCGGCCCGGCTGACGCGCGATTTCCTCGATTGCCTGACCGGACCGGTACTGGCCGCTCACGGCACGTTAGACAAATATACCGGCGACGGCCTGGTCGCTTTCTGGGGAGCGCCCTTGCCCAATCCCGAACATGCCGACCTTGCGCTCGACGCCGCCTTTGCCATACTGGAAAGGGTGCGCGAGTTCAGCGCGGCACGCAAGGCGAGCGGCATGCCGCACGTGCGCGTGCGCATCGGCATCGAGAGCGGCGTGGCGATGGCCGGCGACTTCGGCTCCTCGTTCCGTAGTATTTACACAGCGGTCGGCGACAGCGTCAATACGGCATCGCGGCTGCAGGAAGCGGCCCGCGAATTGCAGCATGATATCGTGATAGGCGACGGTACAGCCAGGCGCGCAAAACGCCATCGATTAACTTTGCTCGGAAAAAAAATATTACGAGGCAAGGAAAAGCCGACCATTCTCTATACCCTGAGCGCCACCATCGACGCCGGCCGCGAAGCGGACATCGAAGCCAATCTCGAGGCCACCCTCGAAGCCACCCTCGAAGCCACCCTCGAGGCCACGCTTGCAGCCAGCGGGGAAACCATTCTCGCCGCCGATCGCGACGCCTCTCATCAGGCGCCGGTCAGGCCGGCCATGACGCGCGCCGAATTATCGGATGAGCATTTCAACGCCACAAGCGCCATCGATGCGCCGCTGGATACGGCTTCATGAATGCAGGCTGGCACGCACGATGGCCTGCCTGTCGCCGCGCCCGCTTGCCGATCGCGGCCGCCTCGCTCAGTCTGGTGTTGGCGGCGGCCAGCTGGCCGGCGCTCGCCGCTGACGAGCCGGGCGAACAGCAACAGCAGGAAAAGCTATACCTCGAAGGCTTGCAGGCCATTAGCGAGGGGCGCAAAAACGACGCCAGCGAATTGTTCCAGCGCCTGATCAAAAGAGAGCCGCAACATGCCGGCGCCTATCTTGAAATCGCCCTCATCCAGTGCGAACTCGGGCATGCCGATTATGCCGAAAGCTTATTCAAGGAAATCGAACGGCGTTTCAGCCCTTCGCCGGCCATCCTGGAATTGATGAATCAGGCGCGCGCCAAGGGTTGTGCGCAATGGCTGCCGCATGTGCAATGGTCGCTGATGGCAGGGCGCGGCTACGATCAAAACGTCAACCAGGGCGCCAGCAATCCCAATTTCAGCTTCGGCCACGGCGAGGCGCTGGTCAATGTCGAACTGGCACCGGAATATCTGCCGCTGGCCGACCATTACAGCATCGTGTCGGCCGATTATCAGCGTGAGCTGAGCCAGAACGGCATGAGCGGCTTTGTCCAGCTGCAAGGGCGAAACAATGATTTTTTAACTAAATATAATACGATTTCCATATTCGCCGGCATCGAGCAGGCATGGCGAATCGGCGACTGGCCGCTGCGCGGCAGCGTCATGGCCGGCCTGCTGAGCCTCGGCGGCGCGCTGTATCAAAAGCAAGGCGTGCTGCAGCTGCGCGCCACACCGCCGCTGCCCTTGCCCGCGTCGCTGCAAGCCAATCTGACGGCCGCCCTGACGCATATGCAGTACCAGAGACTCGATGGCTTCGACTCGAATACGCTGGACTTGCGCGGACAACTGTCATACCAGACGCAAACCTCGCAAACCACCGGCAGCATCGGCATTGCCGCCGACCGCGCCCTTGGCGCGCGTCCCGGAGGCGACCGCCGCGGCTGGCTGGCCAGCCTGCAGACGCGGGCCCAGCTGAGCCGCCAGCTGATCGGCGAACTGGCCCTGACGCACCAGGCATGGCGCAGCACGCGCGCTTATTCACCGGGCCTGATCGACGACCGACGCCAGCAGGCGACCACCATGCTGCGCTGCGGCCTCATCGTCCCGCTTGGCCGCGATCAGGCGCTTCATGTGGAATGGCGCACTGTGCGCAACCAGGAAAACATCGCGATATTCCAATATAAAAGCCGTCAAATACAGGTGACATGGCAATGGCAGAAATGAACGACGCCGGCAGGCGACAGTCATGACGAGTTTATGAAAATGCGTTTATGAAAATGAGACAGTTATGAAAATGAGACAGAGATGACGACAAACGACAAAACGGTGGCGACCGACAGCCTCGCTGGCGCAGCGGCCAACGCCGGCCACGCGGCGGACAAGAGCAATCCCGTCAATCTGCATGTACACTTGCGAAAAATCCCGCTGCTGGCCGATCTGAGCGACGAGGAAATCCTGAAGATCAAGGGCGATTTCCGTATTCGCCAATACAACAAGCGCGAGATCGTGCTGCAAAAAGGCGGCAGCGGCGATGGCTTGCTGTTTTTACTGGCCGGACAATTGCAGGTCATCGATGTGACCGAAGACGGTCGGGCAATCGGCTTGCGCATGCTGGTTCCCGGCGATTTTTTCGGTGAAATTGCAGTCATTAATAATTCGACGCGTTCGGCCTCGGTCGTGGCGCTGACGAATGTCTTGGCGGCATTCTTGCCGGCCCAGATCACGCTGCATCTGTTTTCGCACTCGCCATCGGTGGCCAATCAAATGCTGCGTCATCTGGCCGCCAAGATCCAGCGCGATTCGGAATTCCGCGCCCTGCTCAGCATTCACAATATTTCCCGTCGCATTTTCACCTTTATCAATCTGCTCAAGAAAAAGTCCGATGGCAATGAAGAAGTCATTGAAAACCTGCCGACCCACCAGGATATCGCCAACATGATCAATACCAGCCGCGAAACCGTGACCCGCGCGCTACTCGTGCTGACCGAACAGGGAATCATCAAGAAAGACATGCACCGTCTGGTCATTTTGCGGCCGCAAGCCTTGCAAAAACTGACGCAAGAGCCATGATTTTTACAAAGCCATGCATTATCGGAATTGAGTCAATGCGTCAGCTGTCAGCGTGTAAGGGGCTTTACCAGCCATTTCCATTCATATGCTATTACGAAATTAATTATGCGGCTTGTTTGATGAAATCGAGATCGAAGGCCTGTGCAAAAAATGCCTGCGGTGCGATAGTAAAAAATGTGGCATTTAACGTTTATGTGTTGATTTTATGCGCCATCAAGAAGCTACTCTTGCATTACGATGAAAGTCTCGTCAAGGCGACTCGTCACGACGCCAACTGTCACAACAAACCAGGCTACATCATGATGTAGCTGTACGAGACGGGTTATTCCAGCAGGAGCGGGATGGCGTCGATGCATGGCGCCGATAAATGGTGCCGACAAATGGTGCCGATGCACGGCCAGCGTCTCTGCCGCCACAACGGCCGGTCCAGCTCTTATTTCACAAACACGGCGCTGAAATAGCGGGTGAAATCAGATGGAACAGATATTAGTTGAAGATATCGGCAAAGCCTATCGAAAATATCCGGGTCGCTGGTCGCGCCTGGCAGAATGGTTGCTTCCATTTCAAAAGCCGCGCCATGTGCTGACATGGGTCTTGCAAAACATCAATTTCAGTGTGAAAGCCGGCGAAGCAGTCGGCATCATCGGCGTCAACGGCGCTGGAAAAAGTACGCTGTTAAAACTCATTACCGGTACCGCCCACGCAACCACCGGCACCGTCACGATGCATGGCCGTGCCTGCGCACTACTGGAACTGGGAATGGGCTTTCACCCTGATTTTACCGGCCGGCAAAACGCAGTAATGGCGGGACAGCTGATCGGCATGACGCATGCCGAAGTCACCGAATTGATGCCGCAGATCGAAGCCTTTGCCGAGATCGGCGAGTATATCGACCAGCCGGTGCGCGTCTATTCGAGCGGCATGCAAATGCGCCTGGCCTTCAGCGTGGCCAGCGTCAAGCGGCCCGACATCCTCATCGTCGATGAAGCGCTGTCGGTCGGCGATGCATATTTTCAGCACAAGAGCTTCGAGCGCATCCGCACCTATCGCGCGCTCGGCACCACCTTGCTGCTGGTATCGCACGACAAGCAGGCGATCCAGTCGGTCTGCGACCGCGCCATCCTGCTCGACGGCGGACGCCTGGCCAGGCAGGGGCCGCCAGAAGAGATCATGGATTTTTATAACGCCATGCTGGCCGACCGCGAAAACAGCAGTGTCAGACTGGCGGAAGGCGAAGATGGCAAAGTGCAGACCACTTCAGGCACCGGCGAAGCCAGCGTCGAACAGATCGCCCTGTACGACGAAAGCGGCGAAGCAGTCGAAGTAGTCGATGTCGGCAGCCGCGTGACACTGAAGATCACGGTCGGCGTCAAGGCGCCTATCCCGCGCATGGTGCTCGGCTATATGATCAAGGACCGCCTTGGCCAGCCGATGTACGGCACCAATACGCATTTGAAGGAGTTGCCGCTCTATGATGTGGTCGCAGGCAATACCGTCACTTACAGCTTCGAATTCGACATGAATCTCGGCGCCGGCACATACTCGATTGCCACCGCCATCGTCAGCACCGACACTCACCTGATCGATAACTACGAATGGCGCGATCTGGCTCTGCTATTTACAGTTGTAAATATGCGCCGGCCACACTTTGAAGGCTGCGCCTGGCTTGACCCACACATCGAGATTGTCCGCTCATGACATTTTTTACTTCCTACGCCCAAAACTGCGAAGATGTGCTGCTGTGGCGTGCGCTAAGCCATATCGAACACGGTTTTTATATCGACGTCGGCGCCAACGATCCCGAAATGCACTCGGTAACCAAAGCGTTCTATGAACGCGGCTGGCACGGCATCAATATCGAGCCGCTGCCGCAGTTCGCGCCGCGCTTTGCCGAACAACGCGTGCATGATATCAATTTGCAAATGGCCGCCGGTGCGGTGAACGGTAACATCACCCTGTACGACGTGCCCGAGGTCGAAGGCTGGGCATCGTCCAGCCGCGAAGTGGCGCTGCAACACCAGAACAGCGGCTTCGGTATCGCCGAGTTGACAGTACCGGTCAGATGCCTGGCAAGCATTTGCGAAGAATACGTCAAAAACGAAATTCATTTTTTGAAGATAGACGTCGAAGGAGATGAAGAAAAAGTCTTGCGCGGCATGGACTTCACGCGCTGGCAGCCATGGATCGTGGTAATCGAAGCCACACTGCCTAACAGTCAGATCTGCAGCCACGATAAATGGGAGAATTTGCTATTCGATCACAATTATCGCTTCGCTTATTTCGATGGGCTGAACCGCTATTACGTCTCGCCGCACCAATTGCAATTGGCGGCTTTCTTGCAGGTACAGCCGAATGTATTTGACAATTTTCGCAGCAGCCATCTGGTCAAGGCCTGGGCCACCATAGAACAGCTATCGGTCAAGGCAGAACAGACTGATAGCGCACTGGCGTTGTCGCATAAATTGCTCGGGCGCGTATATGTACTTGAAGAGCGCGAGCGGCAAACCATACGCGAAACCGACGACCTCGAGCACAGACTGAACGCTGTCAACTTTACCGTGGCCAATATGGAAAGACAGCTGCGTGAAAGAGAAGCCCTGGTCGAGACACTCGACGCCCGCATCAATGCCCTCTATCTTAGCCGGTCGTGGCGATTAACCAGGCCGCTGCGCTGGCTGAGCCGCATGATCAACAAAACAGTCAAAAATGGCGTGCCATTCGAGGCCACGGACGATAGCCCGGCGACGCAAGAACTGGCAGTGGAACAAGCACTGGCGCGCTTGCCTGGCGCCGCCCGGCAAGTACTGAGCGATTTGAAGGAAGCAGACCGCCCTTCATGCCACCCAGCATCAGCGACACCGACCGGCAAGTGACTGCCATGCGCATCATCGTCGATCTCCAAGTCTGCCAAGCCGAAATTCCATTGTCGGCAGAAGGCCGCACAACACTGGCGATGGTGCAAGAAATGGCGCGCCTGGCCCCGGCGTTGGGCCATCATCTATGCGTCGCCTTCCATAACTGCCATCCCGCCCACACCGAAGCGCTACAGCACACGTTCAACGGCATATTGCCTCGCAGCCGCTTGCTGATGTTCGATTTGCCGCCGCCAGCCGGTCTCGACAACCGCCGCTACCGCGCCATTTGCGAGCTGATCCGTGATGGCGCACTGGCCCTGCATGCGCCTGACGTGGTATTCATTCCCGATTTTGATATCGTGGCACCTGCTGCGCAGGCAATCGGCATCGATAGCAGTGAATTCGATAGCGTGCTCGGATTGCGCAATGCACAGATATTTTTCAACGCAAAAATAGATGATGCAACATCACATGAGCGACCGACTGCGGAACAGAAGAAAGAAACAGCAGAGAATGCTGGTGACGACGCCGATGACAAATTGCGCATTCGCCGCCAGCACCTGATCGCACGCAGTAACTCTATTCTTGTATTGACCTCGACAGAAGCGATGCGTGGTGCTGCGTGCGCGGCGCTGCCAAACGCTACGGTGCGGGCAGTGGGCACAGAAGACACGGCAGCCAAAGTACTTCACACGCTCAATGAATACTGGCAGGCACGCCCAACAGACATGAGCCATGTCACCCCGCGTCCACGGCTGGCCTATGTCACACCTTTGCCGCCGATACCATCAGGAATCGCCGATTATGGTGCGCAACTGCTACCGGAACTGGCACAATTCTATGTCATCGATGTCATCGTTGATCAAGCCCGCTATGATCGACTGTGGACCGTGCCCGGAATAACCGTACGTGAACTCGACTGGTTCAACGAACATGCCGGCGAGTTCGATCGCATCATCTACAATTTCGGCAATTCGCCATTTCATCAACACATGTTCGGCTTGCTCGAGCGTTACCCCGGCATCGTTGTATTGCATGAATTTTTTTTGGGAAATACACTCGACTATCTGGAATGCAGCGGCTACAAACAACACATTTTTTTGCGTGCACTGTTCGTCTCGCATGGCTATCGCGCCCTGATTGATTTCAAAACGCAGGGCCGCAGCGAGACCCGCTGGAAATACCCATGCAACAAGGCCATCCTCGACCACGCCTGCGGCATCATCGTCCATTCACAATTGGCACGGCAACTGGCAAACGACTGGTACGGCCCCGACATGGCACGGAACTGGCACACGATAGCCTTGCTGCGCGACGACCGCCACGCCATCAGCCGCAGCGCCGGACGTGCCGCACTAGAGCTGAACGAGGACGATTTTGTGGTTGCCTCGTTTGGCATGCTAGGCCAGACCAAGCTCAACGACAGGCTGCTGCAGGCTTGGCTGCACTCGCCACTGGCCGCTGACCCGCATTGCCGGCTGGTGTTTGTCGGCGCCCAAGACGGTACCGAATATAGCGCTCAGCTGTTGCGCAACATCGCCAAGCACGATACCGGTGCTCACATCCGCAGTACCGGATTCGTCAGCGCGGCCAATTATCAAGCCTGGCTGGCCGCTGCCGATTGCGCGGTACAGCTTCGTAGTAATTCGCGAGGAGAAACCTCGGCAGCAGTGCTCGATTGCCTGATGGCCGGGCTGGCCTGCATAGGCAACGACCACGGCACGGTGCGCGAACTGCGAGGCGATGTCATGCTGAAGCTGCCCGACACTTTTAGCGAGGAACAGCTGATTGCAGCGCTGAGACGCTTGCGCGATGACGGTCCGTTTCGCACCGAACTGGCCGCACGTGGCCGGCGCCTGATCCAGACGATGCACAAGCCACAACAAGTCGGCCGGCAGTATCGCGAGGCCATCGAATTTTTCGCCAAATCGCGGCCGGCACTACGCTACCATCGGCAAATCGATGCGCTGTCGAAAGCGGCCGGACCGCAAGCCACGCCCTTGCAACTTCTGGAAATTGCCGCAGCCATGAGCAGCAACGCGCTGCCCAGTGCACAGCGACGGATGTTCATCGATATTTCAGCCGTGGTCCAGGCCGATATAAAGACCGGCATTCAGCGCGTAGTGCGCAGCATTATCGAGGCTTTTCTGAAAGCACCTCCACCCGCCTATCGGATCGAGCCCGTATATACGGGCGGCGGCAACCATCCCTATAAATATGCGCGCCGCTTCATGCTCGAGATGACCGCTTGCGCCGATCTCGGCCTGCCGCCCGACTTGAGCACGGACGAGCCGATCGATGCCAAACCTGGCGACATATTTCTGGGGCTCGATCTGCTCACTACCTACACGCGGGAAAACCAGCGCATTCTTGAAAACATGCATCTGCACGGCACAAAGATATTTTTTGTGGTATTCGATATTTTGCCGCTGTTGCGTCCGGACGTGTTTCCGATCGGCGCCCCCGAATTTTTCAAGAGCTGGCTCAAGACCATTTCCCATGTTTCCGATGGCCTGATCTGCATTTCGCGCGCAGTCGCCGATGAAGTCCATGCATGGCTAACACAACGCCCGATATCGCGCGCCGCGCCATTAAAAATCAATTACTTCCACCTTGGCGCCGATATCGCTGCCAGTCGGCCAAGCACGGGCATACCGTCCAAAGCCGAAGTCATCCTGCAACAAATCAAACGTCGGCCGACTCTGTTATCTGTTGGAACTATCGAGCCGCGCAAAGGTTATGCCCAGGCCCTCGACGCTTTCGAGCTGCTATGGAGTCGCGCAGTCGATATCAATTACGTGATCGTCGGCAAAGATGGCTGGATGGTCGACGGCCTGGTCAATCGCTTGAAAAACCATGCACAGAGTGGCAAACGCCTGTTTTGGCTGGCCGGCGCCAGTGACGAGATGCTCGAAGTTCTGTACCGATCGAGTAGCGCCCTGCTGGCAAGCTCGGAAGGAGAAGGCTTCGGTCTGCCGCTGGTCGAAGCGGCGCAGCACGGCTTGCCACTGCTGGTGCGTGAACTGCCGGTATTTCGTGAAATAGCAAGCCAGCATGCCTTCTATTTCAATGGCCTCAAGCCCTGCGAGCTGGCCGACGCAATCGAAACCTGGCTCAATCTGCATCAGGCCGGCAAAGCACCGCATTCGCATGGCTTGCAGTGGCTTAGCTGGGCCGAGAGTGCTGCTCAACTATACGCCACGATGACGCAGCAAGATTGCTACCTCAGCGTGAGCGGAAGCGGCGAAATGCCATAAAGCGAACCGGGCCAGACGCCAGCACCAACCAAGGACCGTCATGACGACTCTACACTCCTTCGAGCAGGTACTCGCCGGAAAACGCATCATGGTCAGCGGTCATACCGGCTTTACCGGCAGCTGGACCTGCCTGTGGCTCAGCACAATCGGTGCCACCGTCGGCGGCTATGCCCTCGCCCCCGATACCACACCATCTTTATATCGGATCCTCGAGCTCGACTCGATTCTCGATTCGGAAATTGGCGATATCGGCGACTATGCACGGCTGTCGGCTTTTGTCAGCCGCTTTCAACCGGAACTGATACTGCATCTCGCGGCTCAGCCGCTGGTGCAGACATCCTACCGCGAACCGCTCTCGACCTTTGCCATCAACATCCTTGGCACCGCCCATCTGCTCGAAGCGGCACGCCAGCTGCCGACCGTACGCGGCATCGTCTGCGTCACCAGCGACAAGGTATATCAAAACACGGAATGGCCTCGGGCTTTCCGCGAAACCGACAGCCTCGGCGGCAAGGATCCGTATAGCGCCTCAAAGGCGGGCGCCGATATAGTCATCGACAGCTACCGCGCTTCATTCGGCAAGGTCGATGGCAGCGGCCTGGCAATCGCCACTGCACGCGGCGGCAATATCATCGGCGGCGGCGACTGGTCCGAAGACCGCCTGATCCCCGATTTTGTGCGAGCGGTGGTCAACGATGCGGACATGACGCTGCGCTACCCCGATGCTACGCGGCCATGGCAACACGTGCTGGCCCTGGTACAAGCCTATCTGATGCTGATGGCGGGATTGCTTGCATCTCCCCAAAAATACGCGCGATCCTGGAATTTCGGTCCGCACGACACGCGCCCATACCCGGTGCGCGAAGTACTCGAGATTTTGAGCACGCATTGGCAGCGCCCGCGCCTGACGCAGCGGACAGAGCGACGACCCGAGGTGCTGGCGCTGGCGCTCGACAGTTCGCTGGCACGCCAGCTGCTGGCCTGGCTTCCGCCATGGAATACGCATAAAGCGATCGAAGAAACAGCCGCCTGGTACCGCCAGTATTATGCCTGCCCGGCCTCGGCGCCGGCAATGACGCGGGCGCAATTGCAAGCATGGCGCGGCGCCATGGCGAACACCGCATGACCGCCTCGCCACACATTCTTGTAACAGGCGCCAGCGGCTTCATCGGTCGCCGCCTGCTCGCTCAACTGCGCACGCATGGCATGACCGTCAGCGCACTCGGGCGCAATGCCTGCGCCATGGAGGGGGTGGACGATATCAGGCTGGAGCAGCCGAGCGCAAATGGTATCAGCCAGGCACTGGCCGGCAAACACTTCGATGCAGTGCTGCATCTGGCGGCAGCCGGCACCAGACCGGAGCAACGCGACGCCGATATTTTGATGCAAATTAATAGCCTGCTACCGCCAGCCATGGTGGCGGCAGCCGCGCAGTGCGGCGCGCGCGCCATGGTCATGAGCGGCAGCAGTGCAGAATACCGGGCAGCGTTGGCTCCGATCAGACTCCACGAAGACATGCCTTTATGCACTGACAAGCTGTACGGCGCCTCGAAGGCCGCCGGCACGCTGCTGGCATCGGCGCGCGCAGCCATGCTGACACTGCCGCTGGCGGTATTGCGCCTCTTTAATGTGTACGGTCCAGGCGAAGCGCCGCATCGGCTGCTTCCCTCGCTTTTCTCGCGGCTGTCGAACGGCGAAACGGTTGCACTCTCGGCGGGCAAGCAGATACGTGATTTCGTGCATGTTGACGATGTCTGCACCGCCCTGCTGAACACGCTCGAAGCCTTGCTAACCCAATCTATGTGCGCTGGCATCTATAACGTCGCCAGCGGCCAGGCCAATAGCGTGGCCGATTTTGCGCGCACCACATGTGCAGTACTGGGCTGCAGTCCGGCGCTGCTGCAGTTTGGCGTGTTGCCGCCACGCGCCGACGATTTGCCATTTGTCGTCGGCGATTCCAGCCGTCTGTTTGCCGCCTGCGGCTGGCGCCCTCGCTATACGATGGCCAGCGGGATCGCAGCAGCACTGAACGAAGTCAAACTCAAATCCGCGCGGACGACCGATATGGGCAGGCAGACCCGGATCGAACCGCCTGCCGGGACTGACAAAACAGTCGAGGACAAATAACGCTCTCGCGCGATCACTCTGGAGGTTGACGACCATGGATTCTTACTTGAACACCGCCGGCAGCACCGGTATCGCCGCTGCGCAAGACGGGCGCCGGCCCTTGATATCGATTGCCATTCCGGTACTCAACGAAGAAGACAATCTGGATGCGCTGTATGCACGCCTGGATGCGCTCGGCAAGACCATGCGCGATCGCTGCGAGCTCGAATTCGTGTTCACCGATAACGCCTCTTCGGATACGAGCTGGGACAAGCTGACTGCACTGGCCAAGCGCGACCGCCGCGTGCGGGCAATTCGCTTTTCAAAAAATTTCGGCTTCCAGCGCTCTATTCTGGCCAACTACATGCATGCGCGCGGTGATGCTGTTATGCAAATCGACGCCGACCTGCAAGACCCGCCGGAATTGCTGGAACAGTTCTTCGAGCTCTGGCGCCAGGGCTATTACGTGGTCTACGGCGTGCGCCGCAAACGCCACGAAGACGCTGTCATCACCGGCATCCGCAAGCTCGGTTACTGGATCATCGACAAGGTCAGCGAATATCCGATTCCACGCAATGCCGGCGACTTTCGCCTGATCGATCGGACCGTGCTCGACGCCCTCAAGAAATACCGCTCGGCCAATCCCTACCTGCGCGGTCTGATTGCCGGTCTCGGCTTCCGTCAGATCGGCGTGTCCTATGAGCGCGCAGCGCGGGTCGCAGGACATAGCAAATTTCGTCTAGGACAGGTAATTGCACTAGGCTTGACGGGCGTATTTAACCATTCGGTAGTACCGCTACGGCTCGCCTCTTACGCCGGTTTGATTCTGGTCGGGTTGGCGGCGATCGGCGCCGTGTACTATGTTTTCTTGCGTCTATTCCATCCTGAATTGCCGCGTGGTATGGCCTCGATTCACATTCTGGTTTTGTTCGGCATCGGCTTTCAATCGCTGCTGCTGGGCATACTCGGCGAATATTTATTGCGTATCTATCTCGTCTTGCGCACCGACCCGGTCGCCATCATCGAGCAAAGCCTCAATTTCACGCGCGATGAATTAAAGCTATAGCAATGAACGCCATCCTGATCAACACTTTGAAAAGCGGTTTTACTGGCAACGCTTGCAAGGATTTTGCATGAAAGTAGTCATTCTGGCCGGCGGCCTGGGCAGCAGAATCGCCGAAGAATCAGATCACAAACCGAAACCGATGGTCGAGATCGGCGGCCGGCCGCTGTTATGGCACATCATGAAGATGTATAGCCGTCACGGCATCAGCGACTTCATCATCTGTCTCGGTTACAAGGGCTATGTAATCAAGGAATTTTTTTTCAATTACTATCGCCATACAGCCGACATGGAAATCAATCTCGCTACCGGCAACTATCAAATACTCAATTCACAATCGGAAAACTGGACCGTCAAGCTGATCGATACCGGCGCCAACACCATGACTGGTGGGCGTCTCAAACGCGTGGCACGCTATCTGGATGGAGATACGTTTTGCATGACCTATGGCGACGGTCTGTCCGATATCGATATCGGCAAGGAACTGGGGTTTCATCGACGGCACGGCAAGCAGGCCACGATCGCCGCAGTACAGCCGCCGGGGCGCTTCGGCGTACTCAATCTGGGCCGGCATGGCGAAGTAAATAGCTTCGAAGAAAAACCCGACAATGAAATCGGCTGGATCAACGGCGGCTTTTTCGTGCTCGAACCGGCCGTCATCGACTATATCGATGGCGACAGCACATCGTGGGAACTGGCGCCCCTGAAAAATCTGGCACGTGACGGCCAGCTGGCGGCCTTTCAACACAGCGGCTTCTGGCAGCCATGCGACACCTTGCGCGACAAGCGCCAGCTGGAATCGCTGTGGGATAGCGGCCGTGCGCCGTGGACATCATGGATCAGGCAATGACGCCTGCCGCACCGCCGGCGCGGTCGGGCCGGCACCGGGCAAAAAAATGGCTGTCGCAGATAGTCGGCCTGCTCATTTCGGTAGCCTGTCTGACCTTCGTTTTTCGGCAACTGCAACTGGCGCAATTGCGTAGCGCGCTGACGTCGCTGCACTGGCCCCATGTGGCAGCCGGTATCGCTTCATTGGCATGCGGCTATCTATTGCGCATCAAACGCTGGGCCTTCATGCTCAATGTCGCTGGCGCCATGGTGACGAGCTGGCGTTGCGCGGCGCCCTTTCTCGGCTCGATCACATTGAATAATGTGTTGCCATTTCGCGCAGGCGATTTTATACGGGTCCTGATATTTCCTCAGATGCTGGGCGTGCGACGTCTGACCGCCAGCGCCAGCCTGCTACTCGAGCGCCTGATCGATTTGCTGACACTACTGCTCAGTCTCGGCCTCGGCCTGTGGCTCGATCCACGCTCGAGCCTGCCCTCGTGGCTGGGACGCGGAGCCATGCTGCTGGCTGCAGCCGGCAGTCTTACGCTAATTACCATCGTTCTGCTGGGCACGCCCGTGCGCAAAATCATCAAAAAAATGCAAATTGCATGCGAAGTACGCGGCAATGCCCGCCTCATCAACATCCTGGGCCTGACGCACGATCTGCTGGCGGCGATCGACGCCATGGCCCGCCTTCCGGCATTAGGCTATCTGCTAGCGCTGTCGATACTGATCTGGAGCTTCGAGAGCGGCCTGTTCTGGGCGCTATTATCAGATATCGGCATCCGAAGCGGTGCCGCTGCGGCACTGACGGTCATGGCCATGGTCACGCTGTCGACGCTGCTGCCATCCTCGCCCGGCTACGTCGGGCCATTTCATCTGGCCGCCTATTCGGCAGCGAGCATGCTGGGCGCCTCTGCCGCGCAAGCAGCCATTTTCGCCATGCTTGCCCATCTCGGCGTATGGCTGCCTACCACGCTGGCCGGCAGCCTGGCCATCTTGCTCAATCCCCGCTTGTTCAATGCCCGGCCGTCGCATTTTTTAAAGAGGCGCTCATCGTGAGCGATATCACGAGCGATACCGTGGGCGATGGCCAGGCACGATATGACTGCATCATCACCGGTGCCGGTTTTACCGGCCTGAGCGCCGCATTGGAACTGGCACGCACAGGAAAAAAAGTTCTGGTTCTTGAAAGCGACAGTGTGCCAGGCGGTTTGGCCGGCACCTTTGAATTTCGCGACGGCGCCATCATCGAAAAGTTTTACCACCACTGGTTTAACAACGATACATATGTGCCGCAACTGGTGCACGAACTCGGCATGGATAACGATATCGTCACCTTGCCGTCGCGTACGGGCATGTATTTCAACGGCCGCCACTGGCGTTTGTCGACGCCGATCGACTTGCTGCGCTTCAAACCTTTGTCGCTGCTCGATCGTCTGCGTCTTGGTCTGCTGGTATTTCGGGTGCGCCGCATCAAAGACTGGAAAAGCATCGAGCATCTGTCGATCCGCGAGTGGCTCGAACCGCTATGCGGGAAAAATGTCTTCCGCATCGTCTGGCAGCCCTTGCTCACATCCAAATTCTCGATTTATGCAGAGGCTGTCAATGCCGTCTGGATGTGGAAAAAACTGGTCTTGCGCGGCAGCACCCGCGATCGCAAGGGCGGTGAGCAGCTGGCCTACTTCAAAGGCGGCTTCGGTCGTCTGGCCCGGGCAATTGCCGATGAAATCGAACGTCTGGGCGGCGCGATCCGCTACAACACGCGCGTCACCGGCGTGCATGCGGCCGACGGCCAGCTCACAGCCGTCGAGACCACCGATGGGCCGATGTCTGCGTGTCAATTCCTGTTTACACCGTCGTTTGCCATCATCGCAGCCATCCTCGAGAAAGCCGTGCCTGACGCGGCCGGCCGCGCCTGGATTGCATCGCTGCGGCGTGTGGCTTACCTCGGCAATGTTTGCCTGGTCTTGCAACTGGACCGCAGCCTGTCGGATACTTACTGGCTCAACGTCAACGACCCCGGTTTTCCGTTTGTCGGCGTAATCGAACACACCAATTTCGACCCGCCGGAAAATTACCAGGGCAAGCACATCGTGTTCCTGTCGCGCTATGTGGCAGCACAAGATCCGCTCTGGTCCTATGGCGATGAACAATATCTCGATTTCGCACTCGATCATCTCAAACGCATGTTTCCCGACCTGCAGCGCAGCTGGATCGAAGATTTTCGCGTCTGGCGCGCCGAATATGCGCAAGCGGTCACCGAACGCAATTATTCAGCCTATGTACCAGGTCCGGCGACGCCGTTTTCCAACGTAATGATTTCGACCATGGCGCAAATTTATCCGGAAGACCGCGGCACCAATTACGCCATCCGCGACGGGCGGGCCAGCGGGCGCGCACTGGCTGTCGCGCTGTCTGGTGCATTGGCAACGACTTCAACGCCCGATCCCGCACGGAGCCGGGCATGAACCCACGCCACCGGCACTGGCCTTTGCACCTGACGGCGCTCGCCGCGCTGGGCCTGGTGGCGCGCTACCTGGACGCCATCTGGTCGAGCCAGACCGATATCGCCCATCATTACTCGCTGGTCGCAAGGCTGGCCGAATTCTGGACGCTGCCGCCGGCTTACGATATTTCGCTCGGCGAAATGAATTCCTATCCACCGCTGAGCCACATGATGGCGGCGCTGGCCGGCGGCCTGTTCGGCTCACCGCTACTGGGCATGCAAATCATCGCCCTCGGCGCCCTGATCGCGCTGTGGGCCAGCCTGATCGCGCTGCTGCAATCGCTGCCTGCCAGGCTGGCGCTGCCGTCGGCCATGCTGATGGCGGCGCTACTGCTGGTCAACCGGCACGCTGGTCATATCGCGCTGCATGGCGCAGAAATAGTCGGCAATTTTTTTTATGCTCAACTGGTCGCGCAAGCGCTGGCGGCCCTGGCCTTGCTTGTCTGCGCCGGCCTCGAACGCGCAGGCCGGCCGCCGCCATGCGCTTACCTCTTTTTGATCGCCTGCATTGCCGTGATCAATTTCACGCATCTGTTGCCGGGCCTGGAATTGCTCGGCACGCTATTGCTGCTGATGGCGATCGAGGCGGCCACGCGGCTGCCTGGCAGCGCGCAAGAGAGCATCCCGCGGACGGCGCGCAGGCACGGCCGCAGCACTTACCTGGCGGCGCTGACCGTGCTGGCGGCGCTGGCCGTGGCCAGCGTGCTGGGCCATCCGAGCCTGTCCATCATGCATGAGCTTGGGATGTATGAGGGCTCCCTCAGTTTCGACTACCTGCCCACGCCGGGCGCACTGGCCTGGCTGTGCGTGGCGGTGCTGTGCGGTTCTGCCGCCTTGCTGTGGCGCTGGTTTGCGCTCGGCACCGGCCAGGCCGGGCGGCGTTTTCTCGCGCTTAAATACCTGGGCGCGTACGGCATGGCGCTGGCCCTGCTGTGCCTGGCGCAGCTGCTGGCCTTCCGGCTCGGCCATGGCGCCTTGTATGCGGCAAAAAAATATGTATTTGCGCTCGACAGCGTGGCCCTGATCGAACTGGCCATCCTCCCCTTCGTGCTGCTGCCGAGCGCCGATACAACGGGGGCGTCAGGCAACAGGCATGAGCGGGGCGCGCGCTTGGCAGCCGCCGCAGATTTTATCCATGCCTGCCTGCTGCCGCTACTGCTGGTGGCCGGCGTCTGCTGCGCGCTGCCCGCCGGCCCGCTGCTCAGCACAGCGCGGCTGGTGACGCTGGAACGGCAGATCGGCCTGCTGCGCGACACTGTACTGCAAAAAACACCGGGCAAGTTCGATTATGTGGCCGGCCTGGCAGGCCAGCGTCCCGGCATCGATTATCTGTTTTCGCTGGGCTTGCTGAAGGCGCCGCGCGGCGGCAATACGATGAGCATCCTGGGCCAGCGCCATTTCAGCGAGCCGCAGCAGGTCGGCACCGTGATCAGCTCGGAAAACGCCGCGGACTACGATTTTCCGGCCTGCCGCCGCCATCGCACGCCGGGCGCGCTCGTGGTGCTCGATGGCGCGTGCGTGGTGGCGGCGATGGCGCGCGATGTCAGCTGCCTGCGGACCTTCGATTTTACAGACAGCGGCGACTTCGACAGCCGCATGCTGTCCGGCTTCAGCCTGGCCGAACGGCACGGCCGCTGGACCACCGGCAGCCACGCGAGCTTTCGCTGCCAGCCCACGCGCCACGAAGCGCAAGCGACGCACATCACGATCGCTGCCCGTGCATTCGTGCCGGCCGCCCGCACGCAGACGGTGGAAATTTCTGTCAACAGGGGGCCGCCCATGCGCTATGCATTTTCAGCGTCGGCTGCCAGCCGGAGCATCGGCCTTGCGGTCCGGCCGGCGCCCGACGGACAGATCCGGATCGACTTCTTCACTCCCGGCGCGATCGCGCCCAAAGCGCTCGGGCTCAGCGACGATTCGCGCCAGCTGGCCCTGAGCGTGCGCATGATCGAACTGCGCTAAAAGCCGGGCGAAAACGGTTCCAGCCGGGGCGACCGCCGGCCTGCACGCCGATGCTAGGCTTGCACGGTCGTGATTTCGACCGGCCGTTGCATCAAGCGATGGATCGGGCATTTGTCGGCGATTTCCAGCAGGGTCGCCTTTTCGGCATCGCTCAAATTGCCGAAAAAGGTCAGGACCCGCTTCAAGCGATAGTGACCGGCCTTTTCTTCGCTATTGTCGCGCACCACTTCGACCTCGACATGCTCGAGCGCGATATTCTTACGGCTGGCGAACATCTTCAAGGTCAAAGCGGTACAGGCGCCCAGCGCGGCATCGAACAAATCGTGCGGATCGATGCCCAGATCGTCGCCGCCCCACTCGCTGCCGACATCGGCCAGCAGTGTGTGGGTGCCGATCGTGATCTGTTGCGCCAGTTTGCCGTTTTCTGCTTTCGTCACATGTACCGTCATGATGGTTCTACTTTCATATAAAAATTAATGCGGAAGGTCAAACACTAACACTTCTGCATTTTTTCCGCTCGACAGCGTCACCTGCGTCTCGCCATCGAGCTTGATGGCGTCGCCGCTGTCGAGCTGCTGGCCGTTGACGCGCACGCTGCCGCGCGCCACATGCACATACGCCAGGCGGCCCGGGGCCAAGGCCAGCGACGCCTCTTGCTCGCCATCGAACAGGCCGGCATACAGGCAGGCGTCCTGATGCATGGAAACCGAGCCGTCACGGCCGTCGCTGGACGCCACCAGACGCAGTTTGCCCTCTTTTTCGGCACGCGGAAAATGCTTTTCCTCGTAGCCGGGCGTGACCCCGAGCGCATTCGGCATGATCCAGATTTGCAAAAAATGGCTCAGCTCGGTTTGCGAAGGATTGGCTTCCGAGTGCATGACACCGGTGCCGGCGCTCATGCGCTGCACATCGCCAGGGCGGATCACGCTGCCGTTACCCATATTGTCGTTGTGGGCCAGTGCACCATCGAGCACATAGCTGATGATTTCCATATCCTTGTGGCCGTGCCTGCCAAAGCCGGCGCCGGGATTGACGCGGTCTTCGTTGATGACGCGCAGCGGCCCGAAATGCATGTGCTTGGCGTCGTAATAATCGGCAAACGAAAAGCTGTGGTATGAGTCGAGCCAGCCGTGGCTGGCATGTCCGCGAGCTGCGCTTTTGCGTACTTCAAACATGATGCACTCCTTGTTGATTGATGATGTATTTCACTATATATGCATGTGATGCGCACAAAAAGGGTATTATTTTCACTCAAACATTCAAATTTTTTGATTGGTGAATTTCCATGATTCTGACACTCGAAGCGCTGCACATCATCGACGCCATCGACCGTGCCGGCAGCTTTGCCGCCGCTGCGAGAGAACTCGATAAAGTGCCGTCGGCACTGAGCTATACAGTGCGCAAGCTGGAACAGGAACTGGATGTATTGCTATTCGATCGGCGTGGCCACAAGGCAAGATTAACGAATGCAGGTTCAGAATTATTGAATGAAGGGCGCACCCTGTTGCGCGCCGCCGCCGAACTCGAACGGCGGGTCCAGCATACGGCCAGCGGCTGGGAAGTGCAGTTGCATATCGTACTCGACAGCACCATCGATTTCGAGCGCCTGCGCCCCCTCATCGCCGATTTCGACCGCGAGGTATCGGGCACTTCGCTGCATTTTTCATCGGAAGTGTTATCGGGCGTGTGGGAATCGCTGTTGACCGGGCGCGCCGACCTGGCCATCGGCGCCGCCCACGACAGTCCCGACCTGGTACGCATGAGCGGCAATTTTCAGACGCGGCAACTGGGCACGATCGACTGGGTGTTTGCGGTCGCGCCAGGCCATCCGCTGGCGCAATTGCCCGAGCCGCTGGACGCTGCCACCATCCAGCAATACCGGGCCATCGCGGTCGGCGACAGCGGACGCAGCCTGCCCGACATCACGGCCGGCCTGCTGTCGAGCCAGCCGCGCCTGACGGTGCCGTCCATGCAAGCCAAGCTGGCGGCGCAACTGGCCGGCCTCGGCTGTGGCCACCTGCCGGCAGCGCTGGCCGCCCCCTACCTGCAAAGCGGACAACTGCTGGCGCGCCAGACGGCCGTCGCCAAGACGCCGACGGTGGCCCATCTGGCATGGCGCAGCGCGGCGCGCGGAAAATGTCTGAAGTGGTTTTTACAGCGGCTGGCGCAGCCCGATGTGGCGGCCATGTTGCTGGGATAAATCGCGCTCGGCACGGCATTGCGCCGGCCGCCGCCCGGCCTCGGGAAACGGACGTGAAAGCCGCCCCCGAGGCCTTATTTCATGCTTGCTTACGACTTGCGCAAACCGCCGAGCAAGGCCGCAACCTTCGGTTTCGGCTTGGCCACGGCATTGCCGGCGCTTTCGACCGCCACCGGCTTGCTTTGCTGCGCCGGCACATAAGGCTGGGCAAACCATGGGTCGATTTTTTCCTTGCGCGGATAAGCCGAACGGCCGGCATGGCCGCTGCTCATCGACGAGGCCGGCGAAGCGGCCGTGCGCTCGCGGCTGCCGCGCTCGTTACGGCTGCCGCCGCGCTCACTGCGCTCACCACGGTCGCGCCGTTCGCTACCGGCAGCCGGCGCCACGAAGCCGCTCAACTCGCCGCGCGGAATGGTTTGCTTGATCAGTTTTTCGATATCGACCAGCAGGCGCTCGTCCTTATCGTTGAACAAGGAAATCGCATCGCCCGAGGCGCCGGCGCGGCCGGTGCGGCCGATCCGATGCACATAATCTTCGGCGTTATATGGCAAATCGAAATTGATTACACATGGCAAGTCCGAAATATCGAGGCCGCGGGCCGCCACATCGGTCGCCACCAGCACATCGATATCGCCATTTTTAAAGGCATCGAGGGCGGCAATGCGCTCTTGCTGCGTCTTGTCGCCGTGAATGGCCTGCACCTTGACGCCGCCCTGCTCCAATTGCCGCGCCAGGCGCGAGGCGCCGATTTTGGTGTTGGAGAAAATCAGCACTTGCTTGAGATCGCGCCCGCGCAACAAATGGGCAACGACGTCGCGCTTGTTCTCTTCTGCAACCTTATAGACCACTTGCGTGACCTTGTCGGCCGTCGCATTGCTGCGCGCCACTTCGATCGTGACCGGCGAATTGAGAAAGCTGTTGGCGAGCTTTTTGATTTCCCCCGAAAAGGTGGCCGAAAACATCAGGTTTTGCCGTTGTTTTGGCAATAAATTGATAATGCGTTGCAAATCGGGCAAAAAGCCCATGTCGAGCATGCGATCGGCTTCATCCATGACCAGCATCTGGGTTTGCGACAGATTGACCGTTTTTTGCTGCACGTGATCAAGCAGGCGGCCCGGCGTGGCAATGACGATTTCGACGCCGGCGCGCAAGGCGGCCGTCTGCGGCGCCATGTCCATGCCGCCAAAGACGACGGTCGAGCGCAGCGGCGTGTGGCGGCAATAGGCTTTGACGTTTTCGGCCACCTGGATCGCCAGCTCGCGCGTCGGCGCCAGAATCAAGGCCCGCACCGGATGGCGCGCCGGCGACATGCTGGTGCTGGCCTTGGCCAGCAACAGCTGGATGATAGGCAGGGCGAAGCCGGCGGTCTTGCCGGTCCCGGTTTGCGCCGCCCCCATCACGTCGCGCCCCTTCAGCACGACGGGAATGGCCTCGCTCTGGATCGGGGTCGGGTGCACATAACCCTGATCGGACAGGGCGCGCAAGATCTCTGGCGCCAGGCCGAAATCGGCAAAGCGCACCGGCGGCGCATCCTTGGCTGCGCTGGCAGGAGCCGCCGCAGCCATTGGCGGCGCCGCAATGCCTTGCATTACAGCCGTTTCGGGAGTATCTATTTCGACCACAGTCGCTTCGGGCACAAGAGCGTGCAGCGTACTTGCGGGAATTGCCGCAGGCTGGTTTTCTAACGAGGAGTCAGACATAATTTTGGCGGGCCAGGCGCAGCAACGGCGCAGATAGCCCTATTCTTTCTTCAATAAACTGCAGTGTTCTTTAGCACAATGTGCGGCACCATGCCGGCAACCGCCGCCATATCCATCAAGGTATCCAGGGAAAAGAGGTCGATTTTACCTCGCGTTAAATCCGAGATTCTGGGTTGCGTTACACCCAGCTTTAGCGCCGCCTGCTTTTGCGTCCATCCCTGACGCCGGATCAATTCGGCGAGCTCAACCATCAATTCAGACCTGGCAGAGAAACTGGCGGCTGGCGACCGGGGCACTTCTACAACATCTAACAAATTTCCAGACATCTTGTTTAACCTTGTTACCACTTCTATTTGACGCATGTCAAATACTAACGCGCCAATTATACAAAATCCTGTATATCTTGTGTGAAAAAGCGCATATCCGCGATCATTCAACAATATCCGATCGTCCGCATATATATTTGCGCCAGCGCAAAGCGTGATCGTATCACGGCGCTAGAATCGCGTTCCCTGCCGCTGGCGAAAGCGCCCGCCAGCTGTTTTATTGCCTCTTATACAGTAAGAAACACAGCAAGATACATAGCAAGATACATAGCAAAATACACAGCAAAATACACAACAAGATACACAGCAAGACCGCCGGCATCCAAAGAACCGGGGCATCGCCACTGCTGCCGCGCCAGCCCAGCCTCGGCCTAACCTAACCCAACTTCGCCTCGCTCCGCCCCGACTCTACTCAAGGCCAACGCAGCGCCGAGGCAACGCCGGCGCGACCTCAGGGCCGCGCCAGATTTTTGCGCATGCGCGTCATCGGCACGCGCACGCCACCGGGCAAGTCCAACTCTATGCGTTCGAGCACCTCGAAGCCGGCCGCACGGTATAGCGGTTCGCCAGGCAGCGTCGCCATCAATTCCAGGGCGCGAAAGCCGGCGCTGGCCGCTTGCGCACTGCAATGACTGAGCAGCATGCGCCCGAGGCCGCGCCGCGCCTGCGCCGGCTCGACAAAAAAGGCGCGGATGCGGGCCGCCTCGGTCAGCGGATCGAGAAAGGGATCGGCCTCGCCCTTCATCTGATCGCCGCCAAACAACGTACGGCGCCGGCTCCAGCCGCCGCATGCCAGCATGGCGCCATCCTGTTCAATTGTAAAATATGATTGATCTGCAATTAACTGACTATCGACGCCAAACACATGGCGGGTGATCGCCTGCGCCTGTTCCGGCGTATAAAAACCGCTGCTCAGTTCTATGCCGGCACGCGCAATCAAGCCATTCAGAACGGGTACATCGCTTACTTCGGCAATTCGTATCATCGTCATCACATCGTCATCATTCAGCAACAAATATTGTAAATAAAAATGTCCCCGGACCGCGAATAGGCGGCAACAGCTATGATGTCAACTATGTCGATAGTTCACACTTTGAAATTCCGCTTGATCGCCTTATGCGTATTGCTAGTCACTTGCGCGGCCTTGCTACGCCTGGTCGCCACGGTGCCATTCGCCAAGCAACTACTGGTCGACATGGTTTCATCTCAGCAACTATCGATCGCCACCTACGTCGCCCGCGATATCGACCACAGCATCGTCGAGCGCCGCGTGTTGATCACGACGCTGGCGGCGACCTTGCCGCAAGACCTGATTGTACAAGCACCGAAGCTCAACGCGTGGATTGCAGAGCGCCAAAGACTGAATCCGCTGTTTGACGACGCCCTGATGGTCTTGCGCCCCGACGGCAAGAGCATGTTCGGCCAGTCGCCGGATTGGCCGGCCCGCCGCACGCTCGATTATTCGCATTTCGACTGGTTCCAGGCCGCCCTGCGCAGCGACGAGGCCGTCATCGGCAAGCCGCTGCGCGGCCGGCTCACCGGCGAGCCGCTATTGATGATGGCAAAAGCCGTGCGCGGTGCCGATCGCCGGGTACGGGCAGTCATCATCGGCATCTCGACCCTCAACGCCCCCGGCTTTTTGCATCGGCTGCAAGAGCGCCATCTCGGCACCAACGGCGGCTTTCTGCTCGTTTCGCCGGCCGACAAATTATTTGTCGGTGCCACCGACCCGGCCATGATACTCAAGGCGACGCCGCCGGCCGGCATCAATCGCCTGCACGACCGCGCCATGGCCGGTTACCGCGGCAGCGGCGTGACGACCAATTATACCGGCGAGGTCGAATTATCGAGCATGGCATCGGTCCCCAGTACCGGCTGGTTTGTGGCGGCGCGCTTGCCCGAGCTCGAGATTTTTCAGCCGATTAAAGCCATGCGCGATTTCATCCTGAAAAGCGCCGCTCTGAGCCTGCTCGGGCTGGGGACCTGCTTGTTGCTGATTCTGGTGAGCGTGCTGCGCCCGCTCACCAGCACCGCGCGCGCCATGCGCGAGATGGCAGACGGCCAGCGGCCGCTGGCGCCGCTGCCGGTCGTGCGGCGCGACGAGGTGGGCGACCTGGTCAGCGGCTTTAACTACCTGGTCGAGCGCCTGAACGAAAAGGAAGCCGCGCTCAAGGCCAGCGAGCTCAAGCTCAGCTATATGGCGCATCACGATGCCTTGACCGGCTTGTGCAACCGCTTCATGCTCGAGGACCGCCTGGGACAAGCACTGGCGCGGGCCCAGCGCGACGGCTCGCATTTCGCCGTCTTGTTTTGCGACCTCGACGACTTCAAGCCGATCAACGACCGCTTCGGGCACGAAACCGGCGACCTCATCTTGCGCGAAGTGGCCCAGCGCCTGCTGGCGGGCCGCCGCCAGACCGATACCGTGGCCCGCTTTGGCGGCGATGAATTCGTCGTCCTGCTGACCGACCTGAAGAGTAGCGGCGAAACGGCGCTGCACGTCGCGGCCCAATTGCGCGCGGCCGTCGGCACCCCATTCGAGGTCGCCGGCCAGACGTTTACGCTGAGCGTGTCGGTCGGCGTTGCGCAACCCAACGACAGCGCAGTCTCGGTCTCGCAAATCCTGTCGCAAGCCGATATTGCCATGTATAACGCCAAGCGCGGCGGCAAGAACCGGATCCTCGCCTTTGATCCCGCCATGGCTTGCGGCGCACCGGCACCTTGCGGCTCGCCGGCCGCCTGACACCGGCCCGCTTCGCTGGCGTGGTAATAAAAACCATTCCCATTTGCAAAATTCTGCCATATAATGAGAATAGTTCTTATTCTCAGGATAACATCCCCATGCAATCACCTTTGTTCCGGCGCTCGCCAATCGCCCTTGCCGCCTTTTTGGCCGTCTGCACTGCCCAAGCACAAACCGTCTCGACACCCGACGCATCGCCGGCCCCGGTGACGACCACGGCAAGCCCGAGCCCGGCGGCGGCAAGCACCACGACTGCGGCCAAGCCGGCCGCGCCAACCGTCGCGGCCAAGGGTGAGACGCTCGATACCATCGTGGTGACGGCCTCGGCCGACGCCTCCGCCGCAGGCTTGTCGAAACCGTATGCCGGCGGCCAGGTGGCACGCGGCGGCCGCGCCGGCCTGCTCGGCACCCAGGATTTTCTCGAATCGCCGATCAACATCACCAGCTACACCAATGAACTGATCCAGGATCAACAGGCGCGCAGCGTCGCCGACGTCTTGCAAAACGATCCATCGGTGCGCATGGCGCGCGGCTACGGCAATTTCCAGGAGTCCTACTTCATCCGCGGCTTCATCGTCAATTCGGACGACATCGCCTATAACGGCCTGTACGGTTTGCTGCCGCGCCAATACATTTCGTCCGAGCTGTTCGAACGGGTCGAAGTCCTGCGCGGCGCCAGCGCCTTTCTGAACGGCGCCACGCCGAGCGGCGGCGGGATCGGCGGCAATATCAACCTGGTGCCGAAACACGCACCGAACGAAGCCTTGTCGCAAGTGACGGTCGGCACCGCCTCGGGTGGCCAGGCCTATGCGGCCTTCGATCTGGCGCGCCGCTTCGGCCCCGACAACGATACCGGCATCCGCATCAATGGCGCCCACCGCGACGGCGGCACCGCAGTCGACAACGAGGGCGTCAACCTCAACATGCTGTCGGCCAGCGTCGACTGGCGCAGCCGCGAGGCCCGCATCGCCGCCGACATCGGCTACCAGAACCACAAATTGAGCGGCACCCGCCCCAACGTCACGCTCGGCTCCGGCGTCACCAGCGTGCCGGCCGCGCCCGATGCCAGCACCAACTACGCCCAGCCATGGACCTTTTCCAACGAACGCGATCTGTTCGGTTCGGTACGCGCCGAGTACGACCTGTCGTCCCATGTAACGGCCTGGGCCGCGGCCGGCGCGCGTGAAAGCGCGGAAAGCAACTCGCTGGCCAACATGACTGTCAGCGACAACAGCGGCGCCGGCTCGACTTCGCGCTTCGATAACGAACGCAAAGATAGCGTGCGGACCGCCGAAGCCGGCCTGCGCGACAAATTCAGCACCGGCAGCGTGCAGCACACGCTGGTCGCCTCGTGGTCGATCTATGAGCTCAAGGAGAAAGCCGCTTACAAATGGGATTACTTCAACACCCTCAGCAGCTCGATCTATTCGCCGGTCAGCTATGCGCTGCCGGCCTACACGGCCAGTGCCTTTGCCGGCAACGACATGAACGACCCGGCGCTGGTCAGCAAGAACCGCCTGCTCAGCTTCGCAGTCGGCGATACGCTCGGCTTGTTCGACAACAGCACCCTGCTCACCGTCGGCCTGCGCCGTCAGACGCTGGCCTCGACCTCGTATGCCTACGGCACCGGGGTGGAGACGCCCTATAACCAGGCCCGCACCAGCCCGATGGTCGGCCTCGTCTACAAGCTGGCGCCGTCAGTCTCGCTGTATGCCAACTATGTCGAGGGCCTGAGCCAGGGCGAAACCGCGCCGACCACCTCCGGCGGCGTGGCCGTACTGAACGCCGGCACCCAGCTGGCGCCCTACGTCTCCAAGCAAAAAGAAGTCGGCGTCAAATACGATGGCGGCCGCATCGGCGGCAGCATCGCCGTGTTCTCGACCGAAAAGCCGCGCACGCTGGTCAACAGCGCCGGCCTGTACGTCGCCGAAGGCAAGGATCGCCATCAGGGCATCGAGCTGAACATGTTCGGCGAAGCGGCCAAGGGCTTGCGCCTGCTCGGCGGCATCACCTGGCTCGACGCCGTGCAAAAATCGACAGGCAGCGCCAGCACCGATGGCAAGTATGTGATCGGCATCCCTAAATTTCAGGGCAATATCGGCTTCGACTGGGATGTGCCGGTCGTAAAAGGCCTGTCCGTGAACAGCCGCCTGGTCGGCACCGGCCACGTCTACGCCGACGCCGCCAACACCTTGCCGGTACCGGGCTGGGGACGACTCGATCTCGGCGCCCGCTACACGGCTGAAATCATGGGCAAGGCGACCACCTTGCGGGCCCGCGTCGACAACGCCACCAACCGCAGCTACTGGGCCTCGGCCGGCGGTTACCCGAATTACGGCTATCTGGTACTCGGTGCGCCGCGCACCTTCAGTCTGACGGCGACGGTCGACTTCTAAACCGCGCAGGGCCAGTAACGATGCGTGCTTTCTGCACCATGCTGCACCGCTGGGCAGGCCTGACGATTGCCGGTTTTCTGGTAATTGCCGGCCTGACCGGCGCCGTCACATCCTGGGATCACGAGCTCGACGAGTGGCTCAACAGCGATCTCTACCTGACC
>JAIZVZ010000113.1 GCA_021768485.1 Oxalobacteraceae bacterium
GAAGTGGACGTCAAGCGCTTCCTGCCTGACTTCGTTTAAGGGACGGGACAAATCATGAGCAAACGGCGCATCATCATCGGCATCAGCGGTGCCACAGGTTTCCAGTACGGCATGAAGGCTCTCGAGCTGCTCAAACCGATGGATCTGGAAACGCACCTGGTCATTTCAAGCGGGGCCGAAATGACGCGGACTCTCGAGACGGAAATTACGCGAGAAGAAGTGATGGCCATGGCCGATGTGGTTCATCCGATCAAAAACATTGGCGCCTCGATCGCCAGTGGATCGTTCGAATCGCTCGGCATGCTGATTGCGCCGTGCTCCATGCGCACGCTGGCAGCGATTGCCCATAATCTGTCCGACAACCTGCTCACGCGGGCCGCAGACGTCGCCCTCAAGGAGCGGCGGCGCCTGGTCCTGATGGCCCGGGAAACGCCGCTCAATCTGGGCCACATCCGCAACATGGCGCTGGTCACCGAAATGGGGGGGATCGTGTTCCCACCGGTGCCGGCCCTGTATCAGCGTCCGACCTGCATCGACGACATCATTACGCACAGCGTCGGCCGCGCGCTCGATCTGTTTGGACTGCACGTGCCGAAACTGCCGCGCTGGGGAGATGGGGAAGCCGTTGAGCCGGAGGCAAAAGTCGTCTCAGTCGTGTCACTAAGCAGCTGTCTACATACTTAAGATTGGATAAAATAAAATGTTAACTTTGGTTGGTCCATACGTAAATGGCGCCGCGGTCGCGCTTGGGGGCGCGACAGGCGCATTCCTGGGAACCAAGCTTCCCGAACGTCTGAGAACGGCCATGCCGCAGACCTTCGGTCTGGCCTCGATGGGGCTCGGCATTGTCATGATCGTCAAGCTCTCGCACCTGCCGGCAGTGGTGCTCGCCATCGTGGTCGGCACCATCATCGGCGAGCTCTGCTATCTTGAAAGAGGCATCGGCAAACTGGGGGCAAAGACAAAAGGCCTGGTCGAACGTGTCTTCCCGCCGCGCGCCGGCCTGTCGCAAGAAGATTTCATCGAAAAATTCGTCGCCATCCTGGTCCTGTTTTGCGCCAGCGGCACCGGTATTTTCGGCGCGATGAACGAAGGGATGACGGGCGACCCGCAAATTCTCTTTACCAAATCGATTCTTGATTTCTTCACCTCGGGCATTTTCGCCACCGCGCTCGGTTATGCCGTCGCCACCCTGTGTGCGCCGCAACTGATCATCCAGCTGATCCTGGCCTATGCCGCCAGCTACATCATGCCTTTGACCAATCCGCAAATGATCGCCGATTTCTCATCGGTCGGCGGCCTCATCATGCTGGCCACCGGCTTCCGCATCTGCGGCGTCAAATCCTTCCCTGTGGCCAATATGCTGCCGGCCCTGGCGCTGGCCATGCCGATCTCCTACCTGTGGGTCAGGCTGGTCCACTAGCTCCGGTTCACCGGCTGCGCCCGGATTGGCGGGCGCACGCCGGCTTTTTTCAACACACGTACTCAGTCCGCTAATCATACGTGCAGATCGACAAGGTCTGCGTGTGAAGAGGTTTCCTGCATGCCCGCATTACCTTCTGCCATCGAATCTTTTCTGCTTGAACACCATGTTGTGAGCCTGGCGACCATTTCGGCTGGCGAACCATGGGCTGCCAGTTGTTTCTATGCCTTCGATCCGGCATCGCTTTCGCTGATCGTCCTCAGTTCGGAAAAAACCCGGCATGGCGCCGCCATGCTCGAACACCGCACCATCGCCGGCACCATCGCCGGCCAGCCAAACAAAATCGTCGATATCCGCGGCATGCAGTTTGTCGCCGAGGCCGAGGTACTGGAAGGCGAAGCCGGCAATGCGGCCTATGCGCTGTACTGCAAAAGACATCCGATTGCTCGCCTGAAAAGAAACACCATCTGGCGCGTGGCGCTGCGCGAATTGAAATTGACCGACAACGCCAAACTGTTCGGCCACAAAGTGCTCTGGCAGCGCGATCAGGGCACACCACTTTAAGGAGCGAAACCATTGACGCTGGGGCGCAACACGAAGAGCGCCCGCCACATCAGTAATAAATACATTAATAAATCCCAAGGAGGAAGACAATATGAAATCAAGACTGATTCAGACGGCCACGCTCGCCGGCGTCATCGGCAGCCTCACGCTGGCCGCCACCGCCCACGCGCAAACCGATATCACCACTTACGGCATCATCGATGCCGCCTACGAGTATTACAGCAATTCCGACGCCAGCGGCAGCCACACGGTGCGCATGCCCAGCCTCGGCGGCGGCATGTTCCCGTCGCGCCTGGGCATTCGCGGTTCGGAAGATCTCGGTGACGGTCTCAAAGCCATCTTTACCCTGGAAAACGGCTTTGCGACGGACACCGGCGCCAACGCCCAAAACCGCCTGTTCGGCCGCCAGGCCTTTGTCGGCCTGGCCAACAAATGGGGCCAGGTCACTCTCGGGCGCAATTACAACATGATTTACGTCAGTACCTTTGACGTCGATATTTTCGGTCCATCGCAATACGGCCTGGGCGCCCTCGACTCGGCCATTCCGAACGGACGCAGCGACAATTCGATCGCCTACCGCGGCACCTTCAACAGCGTCACCATCGGCGGCACCTATAGCATCGGACGCGACACCTCGGCCGCCGGCGGCTCGTCAGGCACCAATTGCCCCGGCGAAGACGGAACCGGCGGCAATGAATGCCACGAATGGTCGGCATTATTGCGTTACGATGGCGCCAATTGGGCGCTGGTCAGTGCCTACGACCGCATGCATGGCGGACCGAGCGCCTCCAACAACCTGACCACCGAAAAAACCGATAGCCGCATGCATGTCGGCGGCTATATGAAGTTCGATCGCTGGCGTGTCGGCGGCGGGGTGGTCGCGCGCGATAACCAGGGCTCGTCCACGCAGCCGCGCAGCCGCCTCTATTATGTCGGCGCCGCCTACAATCCGGTGCCGGCAGTGACCATCGACGGCCAGCTGGCCAAACTCGACTATCTCAGCAGCGTGAACGATTCCAACCAGATCCTGCTGCGCGCCATTTATGCCTTTTCCAAGCAGACCCAGGTCTACGTGGCGGCCGGCCATATCAGCAACCACGGCACCGCGGCCGTGGCGCTGTCGGCCGGCGGCAGCGTCGGCGCCGGCATGGGACAGACCGGCCTGATCACCGGTATCAAGATGAGCTTTTGACCTTATCGATGACACGAAGGGGATCGATGCGGCATGCCAGTCCGCCGCATCGATCCGCATGGCCGCGATCGGCAGACATGCATAATCAAGCCGTCGCGGCCCCATCAAAACACGGCATTCGACACAGCCCGCGCGTCCAGCGGCGCCGGGCCGGACCCGGGCCAGCAAATTCGCGGCACGGCGGCCGCATCGGACCGGCCCATGATGCAATGCCCGCTCCCGCTGCCGGCCAAGCGGCCGTCACTCCCATACGCAAAATTCATTGGCGTTCACGACGACCAAGTCCGCCATCGCAACGACACGGGGCCGGACAGTTGGCCACTCGCGGGCATGTCCATGCAAAGCCGCCGGCAACACGGCAAACCGCACATCCATCTCTATCAGAGGAATTATGTTATCAATCATACGCAACATGAAAGTCGGCGTACGCCTGCTCATCGCCTTCACGCTCGTCGCCGTCATCAGCATGCTGGTCGGCAGCGTCGGTATTCTTAACATGGGAAAAATCAGCGTCATGGTGCAAGACATGTATGGCCTGGGCGTGATGGCCACTTCGCAAATCAAGCAAGCCAGCATCGAAATCGGCTATATCGGCCGGGCGCGCGCCAATTTTTTATTGGCGTCGAACCAGCAGGAACGCGACAGGCAACAGGCATCGATTGCAAGCAGCCTGGGCGCGATGCAGCATGAACTGAACAAAGCCAAGCCGCTGTTCCCAAGCGAGCGGGCCAAGCAGCTGTTTGCCGCCATCGAGAGCGACATGCAAATCTACCGCACGCAGCAAAACGAGGTGTTAAAACTGGCCGCGGCCGAAAGATTTCAGGAGCATCCCCCCGCGCTGCTTGAAAAAATGGCTGCCGCGCATACCACCGGCGACCGCCTCAGCGACATGATGACCGAGCTGGCATCGATCAAGGAAGTGCGCGCCAAACAACAGGCCGCCGCCGCCGAAGAATTGTATGACGGCAGTCGCCGCATCATGCTGGCCTTGATTGCCGGCGCGCTCTTGCTCGGCGTCGCCATCGGCGTTCTCATTACCCGCGGTTTGCTCCGACAATTGGGGGGCGAGCCCGACTATGCCGTGCAAGTCGCCGACAGGATTGCCGCGGGCGACTTGTCGGCCTCGATCGCGCTCAATGCCGGCGACCAGAACAGCCTGCTGTTTGAAATGCGCAAAATGCGCGACAGCCTGGTCGGCATCGTCAGCCAGGTCCGTTCCGGTACCGATACGATCGCGACCGCATCGGGCCAGATCGCCGCCGGCAATCTCGACCTCTCCGCGCGCACCGAGCAACAGGCCAGCGCACTCGAAGAAACGGCCTCGTCCATGGAAGAGCTGACCAGCAGCGTCAAGCAAAATGCCGACAATGCGCGCCAGGCCAGCCAGTATGCGCAAAACGCATCGACTATTGCCCACCAGGGCGGCGCCGTGGTGGCGCAAGTGGTGACGACGATGAAATCGATTAACGAGTCATCGAACCGCGTGGTCGACATCATTGCCGTCATCGACGGCATCGCTTTCCAGACCAATATCCTGGCGCTCAATGCCGCCGTCGAGGCGGCGCGCGCCGGCGAGCAGGGCCGCGGTTTCGCCGTGGTCGCGGCCGAAGTACGCAACCTGGCCCAACGCTCGGCCGCTGCCGCCAAGGAGATCAAGGTGCTGATCGATGCCTCGGTTGCGACCGTCACTGCTGGCGCAACACTGGCCGACGAAGCCGGCGCCACCATGGAAAAAGTCGTCGGCAGCATCATCCACGCGACCGAAATCGTCGGCGAAATCAGCGCATCGAGCCAGGAACAGGCCGCCGGCATCGAACAGATCAATCAAGCCATTGTGCAAATGGACCACGCCACACAGCAAAATGCGGCACTGGTCGAGCAAGCGGCAGCGGCAGCGGCGTCGATGCAGGAACAGGCGGCGGCGCTGGCCGAGGTCGTCGGCATTTTCAAACTCGATGGCGCTCACCATGCGCCGTCGCCGGCCGCGCCACGCAGCCGGCCGGCGAGCATGCGCAGCGCCATTGCCGCTGGCACCAGGATCGCCATCGCGCCATAGCCTTGCCGCCTGCGGCAGACAGTGCGGCCAGCAGCTTGCTGGCCGCACGCCAGCCATGGTAATATACGAAACATATACATTTCGCATAAATAAATCCCATGGGTATTGTTAAAATTTCAAGTTTGATGCACGAAAACCTGCGCCTGGCCAGCGACGCCCTGAGCCGCTCGATCAACGCCCAGGCCGAACACTGGATGCGCATCGGCATGCTGGCCGAACTGCATCCCGATCTCGATCACAGCGATATCTGCCGCCTGCTGATCCGCGCCGAACAGGCCGGCGGTTTCAGTCTGGCCAATGTCTCGAACACGGTGCCGGCACCGGCGCTGGCACCGGCGAACAGCGTTACGGCACACCACGTGGGAGGGCAGGCATGAACGCGCCGGTACCGATCAAGAGCGGCGAAGAAATTGCCATGGCCCGCATCGCCGGCAAGCTGGCAGCCGATGTGCTCGAGATGATTGCGGCCCACGTCAAACCGGGCGTCACCACCGATGAGCTCGACCGCATCTGCCACGACTATATCGTCAATGTGCAGCAAGCCATTCCGGCCAATATCGGCTACCACGGCTACCCGAAGACGCTGTGCACCTCGGTCAATCATGTGATCTGCCACGGCATCCCCTCGGCCAAGAGCTTGAAGAAAGGCGACATCATCAATATCGATGTCGCCATCATCAAGGATGGCTGGTTCGGCGACACCAGCCGCATGTATTACGTCGGCGAACCGAGCGTGCTGGCGCGGCGTCTGGTGCGCACCACTTACGAGGCGATGCGGGCCGGCATTCTGGCGGTGCGCCCCGGCGCCACGCTCGGCGATGTCGGCCATGCGATCCAGACCGTGGCCCAGCGCGAAGGCTTTAGCGTGGTGCGCGAATACTGCGGTCACGGCATCGGCAAGATCTACCACGACGAGCCGCAAGTGCTGCATTACGGGCGCCCCGGCGAAGGCCTGAAACTCGAAAAGGGAATGGTCTTTACCATCGAGCCGATGATTAACGCCGGCAAGGCGGCCACCCAGCAATTGTCGGACAAGTGGACCGTGGTCACCAAAGACCATTCGCTGTCGGCGCAATGGGAACACATGGTGGCCGTCACCGACAGCGGCTTCGAGGTCTTGACGCCGTGGCCTGATGGCTATGGCGATTACGCGCCGCTGCCTTAGTCTCGACTGCCTTAGTCTCGACTGCCTTAGTCCCGACGGCCTTAGTCCCGGTTTTTTTCATCTCGCGCCGCAGCGGCGCCGGCTTTGTCAAACGCCAAGCCGGCGCCGGCCGGCCTACTTGCGCCCGCTCTTTTGCGGCGCGCGCGGCACCGGCTTGGCGGCGGTCTTGAGCGGCGGCTTGCCGCGCACCTTGATCGTGGCCAGGATGCCGGGACGGGCTTCGACCACTTTTTTGGCCTTGGCAAACTCGTGGCGCGGACCGCTATCACGCGGCCCCGCTTTCGGCAGGCCGGCCTGCACGCCGCTGCCCTTCATTGCGCCGCCCTTCACTGCGCCACCTTTCGGCGTCCCCTCTGACGGGCGCGATGCCGGCGAAGCGGCCTGGCCCGGGGCGGCGGTCCAGGCAGGCACCAGATGCCGGGCGCCGTTGCCGATCAAATCGGCGCGCCCCATTTTTTGCAGCGCCTCGCGCAGAATCGGCCAGTTTTCGGGATCGTGAAAACGCAAAAAGGCCTTATGCACGCGCCGTATGGTGCCGCTGCGCGCAGTCTCGACCACTTCTGAATCCTCAGTCACCTTGTGCAAAGGGTTTTTGCGGCTGTGGTACATGGTCGAGGCCATCGCCATCGGCGTCGGCATGAAGGTTTGCACCTGATCGAGCTTGAAATCGTTTTTCTTGAGCCACAGCGCCAGGTTCAGCATGTCGGTGTCGGTCGTGCCCGGATGGGCGGCGATGAAATACGGGACCAGATACTGCTTTTTGCCGGCTTCGAGCGAAAAGCGGTCGAACATTTCCTTGAATTGGTCGTAAGTGCCGATGCCGGGCTTCATCATCTTCGACAGCGTGCCGGCCTCGGTATGCTCGGGCGCGATCTTGAGCAGGCCGCCGACATGGTGCGTCACCAGTTCCTTGACGTATTCGGGCGAGCGCACCGCCAGATCGTAGCGCAGGCCTGAACCGATCAGGATTTTCTTCACGCCGGGAATCGCGCGCGCGCGCCGGTACAGGGAAATCAGCTTGCTGTGGTCGGTGCCAAGATTGGTGCAAATGCTCGGGTAGACGCACGACAGGCGGCGGCAGGTCTGCTCGATGCTCTTGTCCTTGCAGGCCAGCCGGTACATGTTGGCAGTCGGTCCGCCGAGGTCGGAAATGGTGCCGGTAAAGCCCTTGGTCTTGTCGCGGATCAGTTCGATCTCTTTCAGGATCGACGGCTCCGAGCGGCTCTGGATGATGCGCCCCTCGTGTTCGGTGATCGAACAGAAGGTGCAGCCGCCGAAGCAGCCGCGCATGATAGAGACCGAAAAGCGGATCATTTCCCAGGCCGGGATCCTGGCCTTGCCGTAACTCGGATGCGGCGCGCGCGCATACTGCAAATCGTAGACGCCATCCATCTCGTCCATCGCCAGCGGCAGCGGCGGCGGCATCAGCCAGACATCGCGCTCGCCGTGCGCCTGCACCAGCGCGCGGGCATTGCCGGGATTCGATTCGAGGTGAAACACGCGCGAGGCATGCGCATACAGCACGCGGTCATCCTTGACCTGCTCATACGACGGCAGGCGCACCACGGTCTTGTCGTGCTGCTCTTTCAAGGCCGCCTGGCGTTCTGCGCGCGACATGATGATCATCGGCTTCGGCGCATCCGCTGGCGGCGCATCGGGCGCCTTGCCGGCGTTCTCGCTGGCGCAGGCGCTCTTGTCGTCGTCGGCCGCGGCATACGGGTTCAGATGCGGATCGACCCGCCCCGGCGTATCGATACGGGTCGAATTGGCCACGCTCCAGCCGTCCTCGGGCAACCAGCCGGCCGGCACCATGAAGGCGGTGCCGCGCAGATCGCGAATCGTCCTGATCGGCTCGCCGGCCGCCAGCCTGTGCGTCAAATCGATCAAGGCCCGCTCGGCATTGCCGAACAGCAGAATGTCGGCTTTCGAATCGGGCAGCACCGAGCGGCGCACCTTGTCGGACCAGTAATCGTAATGGGCAATGCGGCGCAGGCTCGCTTCGATGCTGCCGATGACGATGGCGGCCTCGGGAAAGGCTTCGCGCGCGCGCTGCGCGTAGACGACCACGGCGCGGTCGGGCCGCTTGTTCGCTTCGCCGTTGGCGGTATAGGCATCGTCGGAGCGGATCTTGCGGTCGGCCGTGTAGCGGTTGACCATCGAATCCATATTGCCGGCCGTGATGCCGAAATACAGGCGCGGCTTGCCGAGAACTTTAAAGGCCTCGGCCGACAGCCAGTCCGGCTGGCTGATGATGCCGACCCGGTAACCCTGGGCTTCGAGCAGGCGGCCGATCAGGGCCATGCCGAAACTCGGATGGTCGACATAGGCATCGCCGGTCACCAGAATGACGTCGCAGGCATCCCATCCGAGGGCGTCCATTTCGGCACGGGACATCGGTAAAAAGGGCGCGGCAGGGCGACGGCCGGCGGCCTTGGGGACGCCGGCAAACAGGTTTTTCGGGGAGCTCATAGCGCCGAATTGTACCGGAAAAGCGCGGCCCGCAGCGGCTCGCGCAGCATGCCCGGCACCGGCGCCGGCATCGGGCAGCGCCGGTTGTTATCACAAAGACATAAGCCGCGACGGAAATGCCATGCCACGCGCTCTCGGCGCGGTGCAATCCTGTCAAATCCTTGTCAAATTCCCATGCTTGCCAAAATACGGCTCAGTTCGCGCAGCACCGGCTCGAGTTGCGGATGGCGCGCGGCAAATTGGGCCGCCAGCTCCTGGCTGCGGGTGGCCAGGCCCGAGGTCAGCGAGGAATCGCGGCCGTCGATCGCCGGCGGATCGTCGCGCCTGGCCAGCAATTGCTGGATATCGTGATCGAGTACGCGCAGCAAAGATTGCAGTTCGGCGTCGAGCGGCGCGGCCGTATCGAGCGCGGCGTGCAGCTTTTTCAGCGATTGTTTCAAATGGTCGATGGTCATGGTCAGTCCGATGGCGAAAATGCGATCAACAGGCGAAGGACGTGGCGCAATACAATGCTTCCACCTTGCTCCTGGCCCACGGGGTTTTACGTAAAAACGTCAGACTCGATTTGATGCTGGGGTCAGCGATAAAACATTGAATCGCGATGCGCCGGCCAAGCTCTTGCCAGCCATAGTGTGCGTGCAGCTTGACGAGGATTGTTTCCAGCGTCATGCCCTGTAAAGTATTACTCAAGCGTTCTCTCCCGGCGTTACGATCTTCATGCTGGCATTGTATGCCGAAGCGGGCGCGCCGACCTCACCCGGCCATAAAAAAGGCGCCGACCGCTTGCAAGCGGTC
>JAIZVZ010000114.1 GCA_021768485.1 Oxalobacteraceae bacterium
CGGTTCTCCATGAGGCGACGGTGCTGTCGATGCCTGGCAGTGTAGAGAACGGCGCGTCATTAATAAAACGACTTGTTTATGTATAATCAAGCGATAAAATAGCTTGATAAAATCGCCTGCTGGCGCCGGCTCGGGTCGATCCGGCCGGCTGCCCGACTCAAGTTCAACCGTCTGAAGGCCGCCGCCATGCGTCTCACATTACGCCAGTTGCAAATTTTTCTCGCCGTCTGCGATTGCGGCAGCACTGCCGCCGCCGCCGAGGCGGTCGCCCTGTCGCAATCGGCCACCAGCGCCGCGCTCAACGAGCTCGAGGATGTGCTGGGCGTGCCGCTGTTTGACCGCGTCGGCAAGCGTCTGCAGCTCAACGACGACGGTCGCTGGCTGCTGCCGCAGGCGCGTCAGATGCGCGACGCGGCCGTCAGCATCGTCGAGCAATATCGGCAGCCGGGGGCGGCCAGCGCGGCCGGTTTGCTGATCGGCGCCAGCACCACCATCGGCATCTATGTGCTGCCGCGGATTTTGGGGCGCCTGCCGGCGCTGCAAGGCGTTTGCGCGCCGACGCTCATGATCGCCAATACGGCCGCGGTGGCCGCCGCGGTCGCCGATTTCAGCGTCGACGTCGGCCTGATCGAGGGGCCATGCCATTTGGCCGAAGTGCAGGCCGAACCCTGGCTCGGCGAGGAATTGATCATCGTCTGCGCCCCCGGCGACCGGCTCGCGGCGCGCCGCAGCAAGGTTCCGCTGAGCGCCCTGCGCAGCGCCGGCTGGCTATTGCGCGAACCGGGGTCGGGCACGCGCGAGGCCGTCGAACAGGCCTTGCTGCCGCATCTGCAGGCACTGCGTCCGGCTGCGCAACTGAGCAATTCGGAAGCGATCAAGCATGCCGCCGCGGCCGGTCTTGGCATCGCCTGCCTGCCGCGCGTGGTGGTGCAAGATCTGCTCGAGACCGGCCGCCTGCACGAATTGCGTACGGCGCTGCCGCCGCTGCAGCGTCATTTTTATCTGATTCACCGGCGCGGCAAGGTCTTGTCGTCGCGGCTGGCCGGCTTTTTGCAGGCGTGCCGCGACTTTTCTTAGACGCCGGGCCTTGCTGGCCTTATTCTGCCAGCAACTGGCAAAAGCGCGCCATGTCGATATTGCCGCCGCTGAGCACGACGCCGACCCGTTTGCCGCGCAGCTGCGCCTGCAGCTTGCGGGCGGCGGCGAAGCCGAGGCAGCCGGTCGGCTCGACCACGATTTTCATGCGCGCGGCGAAAAAACGCATGCACTCGACCAGTTCCTCATCGCTGACGGTCAGAATATCGTCGACTTCGCGCCGGATGATGTCGAAGGTGTACTGGCCAAGATGCTGGGTCTGGGCGCCATCGGCAATCGTGTGCGGGGTATCGATATGGACGATGGCGCCGCTGCGAAACGATTGTTGGCCGTCATTGCCGGCTTGCGGCTCGACGCCATAGATTTTGATGCCAGGCGAGAGCGCGCGCGCCGCCAGCGCCGAGCCGCTGAGCAGTCCGCCGCCGCCCAGGCAGACAAACAGGGCGTCGAGCGGGCCGCTTTCTTCGATCAGTTCCTTGACCGCCGTGCCCTGGCCGGCGATCACATGCGGATGGTCGTAGGGCGGAATCAGGGTCAGGCCCTGTTCTTGCGCGAGCCGCTTGCCGATCGCTTCGCGGTCTTCGGTATAACGGTCGTACAGCACCACCTGGCCGCCATAGCCGCGGGTTGCCGCCACTTTCGCCGCCGGCGCATCGTGCGGCATGATGATGGTGGCCGGCATGCCGAGCAGGCGGGCCGACAGCGCGACCGCCTGCGCGTGATTGCCCGACGAAAAAGCGACCACGCCGGCCTTGCGCTGGGCGGCGTCGAAACAGGACAGGGCATTGAAGGCGCCGCGGAACTTGAAGGCGCCCATGCGCTGCAGATTCTCGCATTTGAAAAACAGGCGGGCACCTGACTCGGCATCGGCAGTGCGCGAAGTCATCACCGGCGTACGGTGGGCGTGGCCGGCAATGCGGGCACTGGCGGCCACGACATCGGCATAGCTTGGGGGCTGGAGCATGGGAGCACTTTCGCTGGCAGGGAACAAGTCGATATTGTAGTCCGAAGCGAAGAGGTGCTGCCAATTGTGTGCCGGCCGCATGCGGCGCGCGCGCCGGCCAGCCGAAAAAAAAGGGCGCCATCTGCATGGCCCCGTTTCCAACCTGGCGCCAGGCTGCGCTCTTAAGGGCGATAGTCGCCCAGTGCCGCTTGCAAGGCCGCGATTTCGGTGTCGGTGGTGGAAAACGAGGTAACCAGCCGTACCAATACTTCATGCGCTTGCAGGGCGCCCGGTGCGGCGCGTTTCGGCCATGGATAAAACACGGCGCCGGCAGCCTGCAGATGCTGCATCAGTTTTTCGGGCATGAGTGCAAACACTTCATTGGCCTGTACCGGCCACGCCAGGCGCACGCCGGGCGCGGCCTGTAAAACCTGCGCCAGCCGCGCGCCCTGGGCATTGGCATGGCTGGCCAGTTGCAGCCATTGACCGTCTTGCAGCCAGCCGGCGAACTGGGCGCCATAAAACCGGCCTTTGGACAATAAATGGCCGGCACGCTTGCGGCGGTTGACGAATTGCTCGCCCAGTCCCGGCTTGAAAAACAGCACGGCCTCGGCCGCCAGCGCGCCGTTTTTCGAGGCGCCCAGGCAGAGCACGTCGACCCCGGCTTTCCAGGAAATCTCGGCCGGCGTGCAGCCGAGCGCGGCGACCGCATTGGCAAAGCGGGCGCCATCCATGTGCACGCTGGCGCCGTGGCGATGCGCCAGTTCGCTCAGCGCCGTGACCTCGGCCGGGCTGTAGACCAGGCCATTTTCGGCAATTTGCGACAGGCTCAGCGCCCGTGCCCGGGCATTGTGCGGGGCCATGGTGCCGGCCTGTTCGAAATAGCGCTGCAGGTGGGCCGGCTGCAGCTTGGCGTCGCCGTCCGAAATGCCGCACAGCCGCGCACCGCCGCTGAAAAATTCGGGAGCGGTCGATTCGTCGTTCAGGATATGGCCTTCGGCGTGGCACAGCACCACTTCCCACGGTTGCACCAGGCAGGCCAGCGCCAGCGAATTGGCGGCGGTGCCGGTGCCGACGAAATAGGCTTCCAGATCGCACTCAAAGACGTCCCTGAGCGCGGCCACCGCTTTCGCGGTCCAGGGATCGCTGCCGTAGCCGCCGGCGTGGCCATCGTTGGCGGCGACGATGGCGTCGAGGACGGCGCGGGCTGCGCCACTGTGGTTGTCGCTACCGAATTGCATGTCGAGTCCGTTGAAAAATCATCGGGAAGAGGCGCGGATGGCCGTCTTATTGCTGTTCCATGAATGCCATGTACAGGGCTCTTGCGCGCTTGGCGATCGGGCCGAAGGCCAGTTGCCGGTCTTCGTAGCGCGTGCATGGCGTGACTTTGCCGTAATTGCCGGTGCTGAAAATTTCATGCGCGGTCTCGAGTTCTTCGGGCGCCACCGCACGCTCTTCGACCGTGATGCCGTCGTCGGCCAGCAGGGCGATCACGCGCCGCCGCGTAATGCCCGACAAAAAGCTGCCGTTTGGCGCCGGCGTGACAATTTTTCCGCTGGCGCTGACAAAGAAAATATTCGCAGTGGCAAACTCGGCGACATTGCCTTCGACGTCGCACATCACGGCATTGTCGCAACCGCGCTCCTTGGCCTGCACCAGCGCCTTGGTCGAATTCGGATACAGGCAGGAGGCCTTGGCGTCGGTCGGCGCCATGCGCGAATTGGGACGGCGCAAGCTTGACAGGCAAGCCGAAAAACCTGTCGCCGGCGGCAGCGGCGCATCGAACAGCGTCAAGGCGAATGCGCTTTTTTCAGATTCGGGGATCAAGAGGCCGGCGGTGCCAAATACCAGCGGCCGGATATACAGCTCGGCATCGGCGGCAAACAGCGCGATGCCTTCGCGGCACAGCGCTTCCATCTGGTCGACCGTGTACGGACAGCTCAGGCCGACCGCCTGCGCAGAGTGGATCACGCGCTGCAAATGCAGCCGCAGATCGGGTACATGTCCGCGGATCGAGCGGGCGCCGTCGAAGACCGACGAACCTAGCCATACACTGTGATCCATAGCCCCAAACAATGGCGTATTGCCTTCACTCCAACGGCCATCGAAATAAGTGCGGTACATGTTTACTCCTTCAATAAAAGGAATACTGTATCACGGCACTGTGTTGGTGAGCGCACAGACTGCATTGTCGCTGGCCTGCAAGCTGGATTTTTTGCAGTTTTTTACACGCGTGTTTACATGTTTTTCATCGGGCATTTTTACAGGGAGTCATCATGATCAAGCATGCATCGGCAGTCTGGAGTGGCAGCATCAGGGACGGCGGCGGTACGATCTCGACCGAAACCGGCATCCTCGATCAGGCGCCGTACGGCTTCAAGTCGCGCTTCAAGGATGGGCCGGGCACCAATCCCGAGGAATTGATCGGCGCCGCGCACGCGGCCTGCTTTTCGATGGCGCTGGCGATGATGCTCGGCGAAGCCGGCCTGACGGTTGAAAAAATCGAAACGACTGCCGCCATCACGTTCGAGAAGGTCGGCGCCGGCTTTGAAATCAGCGCCAGCCACCTGACGGTCGGCGCCCGTGTGCCGGGCGCCACCGCGCAGCAGTTTGCCGAGATCGCCGAGCGCGCCAAGGCCGGCTGCCCGGTCTCCAAATTATTGAAGGCCAACATCACGCTGGCGGCGGCGCTGACCGCGTGAGGCAGTCCGCGCCTGTGGCGCCGGCCTAGAAGTGGCCGCCCTCGCGCAGATACAGCGGATTGGGCGCCACGTAGGCTGTCACGGTATGGTCCAGCGTGCCCGGCGGGGCGATGCGCTTGAGGTCGAAGACGTCGGCCGGACCGTCGAAATTCCAGGTAAATTGCCGTTTGCCGGCCACAAAGCGGACGATTTCGCCGCCCTCGACATTGACCCAGCGGGTTTGCTCGGTGATCACGATGGTTCGCTGGGCTGCCTGAGGCGCGGCTGCCGCACCGAGGAAATCGAGCGGATAGCCGGGGTTGCCCGACATTCCGGCGCAGGCGGTCAGCGCAGTGGCCAACAAGATGGCCAACGAGATGGCCGCCATTCTTGCCGACGTTCTGGCGGAGGTCGTGGCCGAGATGCACGATGCAAAGACAGAAGAATATTTCATGGCACTCTCCGGTGAGGGACTAAAACTGTCTGCGATGCACAAAGCTGGACGGGCAGTTGACAGCGCGGGCCGCGCGGCCCGCGATGCGCCCTTATGCGTGCGACAGGCATGGCCAGCCATGGTTCATGTTGTTGGCCGTAAAAAATTTGCCGCTGTCCGTTTTGCTAGCGCCAATGCCGGCCGGTCGGCCCGAGACTGGCTTCACGCCGGTACAGCGGGTTGGGCAGCACATAGGCCATGACGGCGTGGTCAAGCATGCCGGGCGGTGCCACCTGGCGCAGGTCGAAGGTTTCGATCGGACCGTCGAAGCTCCAGCCGAACTCGTGCTCGCCGACGACAAAGCGGATGATCTCGCCGCCTTCGACATTGATCCATTTGGTCTGCGCGGTGATGACGATGGTGCGCTGGCCGCTTTGCGGCGGCGCCGCCACGCCTAAAAATTCGGGCGGATAAGCGCTGCCCAATGGCGCGGCGCCGCAAGCGCCAAGCAGCAATGCCAGAACACAGGCTGAAACCGGGGATGACCACGACATGGCGAACTCCGTGAAATGAGGCTTGCGTGGCGCGCTTGGCGCGTTCACGCGACAGCCTGAAAAAAAGGGCGCTCTCGGGCGCCCTTTCAATGTAGATCAAAGCATACGATTATTCAACATGCATTTCTTTGAGCAAGTTGTTGGCATGGTCGACGTATTTCATTTCCCACAGCATGTAGCGCAAATCGAGCTGGATCGAGCGCGTGGCGACGGGATTGAAATCCCAGTCCGAAATAATCGTGTCGAGCGTGCCGTCGAAGGCCAGGCCGACCAGTTCGCCTTTGCCATTGAGCGTTGCCGAGCCTGAATTGCCGCCGGTGATGTCGAGCGTTGCCAGGAAATCGACGGGAACGGTTTTTGTGCCGGGCAAGGTGTAGTTGCCGAAATTTCTGGCCTTGATCGCTGCCAGTTGCGTTGCCGGCGCATTGAATTCACCGCTGCCGGTTGCTTTGGCAAGCACGCCGTCCACCGTGGTAAATGCCTTCCAGGCGGTGCCGTCGGCGCCATCGGCGCGGCCGGCGACCTGGCCGAAGGTCACCCGCAGCGTGCTGTTGGCGTCCGGATAAACGGCCTGTCCCTTGCTGTGCATGAAAGCGATATGCGCTTGCATGTAATTGGCGTAGGACTGCTGGATTTTGCCGTTCAACTCTTCGTCGCGCGCTTCGCGCTTCATGCTTTCGTCATACATGGCGACGGCAGCCTTGATGAAGCTGTCCTTGCTGGCCTTGAAGTCGGCCGGCTTTTTGCCTAGCCACTGCTCGCGCGCCGCCTTGTCGGCGAGCTTGCTGCCGCGGTACAGCGTGTCGAGCAGGGCCTTGATGTCGGCCGGCTTCATGCCGTCCTTCAGGCCCAGTGCGGCGTCGAAGTTGGCATTGCGGCTCGCTGCCGGCTGCGCCAGGTATTCGGCGATGAAGTTGGCCACCAGCGCCTTGTCGACGGCTTCGTCATAGGTACGGTCGATGCCGGCCAGGTTCGATTGCAGAGGCGCCAGATCGCGCTGCTGGAAGCCGAGCTTGCGTTCGACATCGGGCTTGGCCGACTCATTGGCCAGGCGGTACAGCGTACGCGCCGCGATCAGCAGGCGCGGCGCGGTGTAATTGAGCAGGAAGTCGCGACGGCCCTGGGCATCGCGCTCGGCGATCAGGGTTTCGACCTGTTCGATGTCGGCCGCGTACAGCTGTTTGCGGGCCGGATCGGCATTGACCCAGGCCTTCAGCGCCGCATGTTCGCTCTGCTTGCGGGCCAGAATATCGCTGCCGGCATAGCTGGCCAGCATGCCCTGGCGATTCTTGTAGTAGTTGTTGATGCTGGCAACCTGGCTCGCATACTTGAGCTTTTTGTCTTCGCTATCCTTGGTTTGGCGCGCGATCACGGCCAGCTGTTCGCCCGACGCTTGCACATAGGCCGGATAATTCCATTCGAAGGTATAGGCGACTTCCGACGGCAGGCGGTGGCGGTTGGTGCGGCCCGGGTAACCGACCGCCATCACGAAATCTCCTTCCTTGACGCCGTCCTTGGCCAGACGCAGGTAATGCTTCGGCACGTAAGGCACGTTGTCCTTGCTGAATTCGGCCGACTTGCCGTCGCGGCTGACATAGGCGCGCAGAAAGCTGTAGTCGCCGGTATGGCGCGGCCACATCCAGTTATCGGTATCGCCGCCGAATTTGCCGACGCCTTCAGGCGGCGCATGGACCAGGCGCACGTCCTTGATTTCCAGTTGCTTGATCAGGTAAAACTCGAGGCCGCCGTAAAATGCGGGCACGCTGCAGCGGTGGCCGATATCTTTTTCGCAGGCCGCGATCAGCGTTTTTTCATTGCGTTCGATGGCATCGCTACGCGCCTTGCCGTTCAGCTTGGCCACGGCCGGCGTGATGATTTTGGCGGTGACATTATCGACCGCCGTGGTGACGAGCACGCGGCTGCCGGGCACGCCCGGCAATTCGTCGGCCAGCGTTTTGGCGACGAAACCGTTGGCCAGCAAATTGTTTTGCGGTGTCGAATTGCGCGCGATGGCGCCGTAGGCGCAATGGTGATTGGTCACCACCAGGCCTTGCGGCGAGACGAAAGAGGCCGAGCAACCGCCAAGGCTGACGATCGCCCCCATCGGGAATTCGGTCAGTTTGGTCAGCGTTGCCGGCGCCAGCTGCAAGCCGGCGGCCTTCAACTGTGTGGCGACTTCGGGTAATTGTTGCGGCATCCACATGCCTTCATTGGCGAGTGCGGCACCGCTGGCGAGGGTGGCAAATAACAAGAGCGATTTCTTCATTGGGATGGGGTCTGACGGTTGAAAGTTGATCGAGTAGTCGTTTGGGAATGGTATTTTTTATACCGGGCAGTATCTGCGCCGCAGCGCGGAGTGTCAACAAGGGCCTGGCGCAACGGGCGCGAGGCCGGAACAGTGTGGCATTTTTGCAAATTGAAATGATGTGCAGCGACCGGCAGGACGGAACCATCGCCGCTACGCCGCATCTGATGAAGGCGGCAGATCCGCACCGGCTTTGGCGGCGCCCGAAAAAGGAGGTCCGATGGCACTTCAGCATGCCCGGGAGGGCGAGCCGATCAACCTGCAAGCGTATGGCGCGGCATTGGGGATGCAACGCACGCATGCGCTGTTCAAGAGCGAACAGCTGGAAGTGATCCGCATCGTTTTGATGGCAGGCAAGCAGTTCAGCGGCCACCGGCCGGTCGGCGACATCACGATTCAATGCCTGGAAGGCCGGGTCGAATATCGCACTGCGCAGCAAGCCTGCATCCTGGCGGCCGGCGCCATGCTGTATGTCGCCGCCGGTACGCCGCACATCCTGAGCGCACTCGAGGACGCCTCGCTGCTGATGACGATGCGCCTGCCGTGAGTGCCGCAGCGTGAAATTTTTTCTTCGATATGCGATGATGGCCGCTCGTTCTTAACCAGACTTGAGCATGTCAATGAAAATCCCCCGCATTTCGCAGTCCGCATTTCTCTCCGTGTTTTTATCTTTTTTCTGGCTATGCATCGCCGGGCTGCCGTCGGGCGCCAGCGCCGCGCTGGAAAACGGCCGCGATTACGCCACGCTGGCGACGCCGCAGCCGACCGCGTCCGGCAAACGCATCGAAGTGACGGAATTTTTTTATTACACCTGTCCGTTTTGTAATGCCCTCGACCCGACTCTTGAGGCCTGGGTGAAAAAGCAGGGCGACCAGATCGTGTTCAAACGGATTCATGTCGATATCCACGGCAGCGCGCCGCTGCAGCGCCTGTACTATGCGCTTGAAGCGATGGGCCAGGCCGAGACTTATCATGCGCGTATTTTCAGGGCGATCCATGTCGAGCGTCAGGAGGTGCGCACCGATGCCGACGTGATGAAGCTGGCGGCGCGGCTCGGCATCGACAGCCGGAAGCTGGCCGAGGCGAGCGCCTCGTTCGCGGTCCAGACCAAGGCCAGCCGTTCGGCGCAGCTGCTTGCCGCCTATAAAATTGAGGGTGTGCCGACGATTGCCATCGACGGCCGCTATCTGACGTCGCCATCGTTCATCCAGAACCGCCATCCCGATTTCAATCTGGCGCAACTGAATGCCGGCTTGCCGCCGGTGCTCGACGAATTGTTGGCCAAAGCCCAGCGCGAGCACGGCAACGGCCGCTAAGGCCGGCCGCCGCCGGGCCCGGCTTCAGTTGGCTGGCGCGGCCTGGCAATCTCGGGCCGGCAATCTCAGGCCGGCAATTTGAGCGCCTTGCGCTTGCCGCCCGGCGTCTTTTCGGCCTGGGCGGCCATCAGCACCGCCTCCCGGGCGATCCGTATTCTTTCCACCTGAAGCGTGCATTTTTCGCTATCGAGTTCATCGGCGATGGCATCGAGGAAGACCCGAGTGCGGCGCGGCATCAGGCGCCGTCCGGGGAACACGGCCCAG
>JAIZVZ010000033.1 GCA_021768485.1 Oxalobacteraceae bacterium
GGCGTGTGCAAGGCCGGGGTGACGGTCCAGACCACGTGGTAGCCGACATAAATGGCGAGCACGAAGATGATCAAGTTGATGATGGTGTGACTGACTTCCATGAGAATTCTCCTGATATTTTTTTGCCTGATGAATGCTGACAAGGGCTAATGAGGAACACTAACAAGCACCGACCAGCACTAACGGACACAAATGCAATTTACTTCATTTTCCTGGCGCCGCGCTGCGCGCTTGGGCTGGCGGCATGCGGCCTGCTGCGGCCGCACGCCGCCCCCCGCTCATTGACGCAGCAGCACGCCGTCGGCGCACAACAAGGTGGCTTTGACGATCTCATCCTCGCGGTTGATCGCCAGCTTGCCTTCGGCATCGACGAGCAGCTTGAGAAAGTCGAGCACATTGCGCGCATACAGCGCCGAGGCATCGGCCGCCACCAGCGTTGCCAGGTCCGGCAGGCCGATGATGGTCACGCCGTGCTTGACCACGGTGCGGTTCAGTTCCGACAGCGGGCAGTTGCCGCCCTGTTCGACCGCCATGTCGAGAATCACCGAGCCCGGTTTCATGGCCTTGACGGTTTCTTCCGAAATCAGCACCGGCGCGGCCCGCCCCGGAATCAGGGCGGTGGTGATGATGATGTCGGCCAGCTTGGCGCGCTCATGCACCAGTTCGCCCTGACGCCGGATCCAGTCGGGCGGCATCATGCGCGCATAACCGCCCACGCCTTGCGCGATTTCCTTTTCTTCATCGGTCAGGAATGGCACGTCGATGAATTTGGCGCCCAGCGATTCGACCTGTTCCTTGACCGGGGGCCGCACATCGGACGCTTCGATCACGGCGCCGAGCCGCTTGGCGGTGGCAATGGCCTGCAGGCCGGCCACGCCGACGCCCATGATCAGTACGCGCGCGGCCTTGACGGTGCCGGCCGCCGTCATCAGCATCGGCATGAAGCGCTGGTATTCGTTGGCGGCCAGGATCACGGCCTTGTAGCCGGCGATATTGGCTTGCGAGGACAGAACGTCCATCGATTGCGCACGAGAGATGCGCGGCACCGCCTCCAGGGCAAAGGCGCGCAGCTTGTGGCCGTTCATCGCCGCATTGTTATCCTTGTCGAACGGATTGAGCATGCCGATCAGTACCGCATCGGCACTCATCAGGGCCCGCTCGTCGTTCGATGGTGCGCGCACCTTGAGCACCATTTCGCAAGCCAGCGCATCGCGCGCAGAGCCAATTTTCGCACCTGCGGCCAGGTAAGCGTCATCGATCACGGACGAGGCGATGCCGGCGCCGGTTTCGACGATCACTTGGTGCTTCGCCGCACACAGCTTTTTAACGGTTTCCGGCGTAGCGGCAACCCGCGTTTCGCCAGGACGCGTTTCTTTCGGTATCCCTATTTTCATGCAAGACTCCAATAAAATATGATTTTGCTCAAAGTTCGATGATTGCGCGGCAGGCAAGCTGTCGATTCGACCACAATCTTACACGCAAACAATAAATATTTACCAAGAAATTGGATCTAAGAGCCAGTAATTCTTACAAGCTGTAAAATACTAAATATTGAGAAAACGTAAAACGATATGATGTTGTTAAGAGTAGTAAAACCATGACCGAACGCTGGAAACCTGCCGTCACCGTCGCCGCGGTCATCGAACGCGACGGTTTGTTCCTGCTGGTCGAAGAGACCACCTCGAACGGCTTGCGCCTGAATCAGCCGGCCGGCCACCTCGAACCGCATGAATCGCTGGAACAGGCCGTGGTGCGCGAAACGCTGGAAGAGACCGGCCACGATTTCGTGCCAACAATGCTGATTGGCACTTATTTGACACCCAATTTCGCCCAGATAAAGCAGCAAGGCACTTATCTGCGCTTCGCTTTTGCCGGCCGGCTCGGACCACGCCAGACCGAGCAGCTCGATGCCGGCATTGTCCGCACGCTGTGGATGTCGCGCGCCGAACTGGCCGCCTGCCCGCAGCGCCATCGCAGCCCGCTGGTCTTGGCCTGCATCGACGATTATCTTGCTGGGAAACAAGTACCACTCGACATGCTGTACACGCATCCAGACCTGGCCAGAGCGGGCGGAAAAACGTCATAGTTTAAAATAGATACAAGAAATGCGCTGGAAGCAGCTGGCAGACGCAGGTGCAAATGCGCTTGAAATACGCGTGCCAACGGCAAAACCGGCGCATGCGCAGTGCATTTGAAGTTGAAATAACAAGGAAGAATTGGCATGAGTAAGAAAAAAATCGTCATCGGCATGTCTGGCGGCGTCGACTCGTCGGTGGCGGCCTGGATGCTCAAGGAGCAAGGCTATGAAGTCATCGGCCTGTTCATGAAAAACTGGGAAGACGACGACGATTCCGAATTCTGCTCCTCGCGCCAGGACTGGATCGACGCGGCCAGCGTGGCCGACGTGATCGGCGTCGATATCGAAGCGGTCAATTTTTCGGCCGAATACAAGGACCGCGTGTTCGCCGAATTTCTGCGCGAATACCAGGCCGGCCGCACGCCCAATCCCGACGTGCTGTGCAATGCCGAAATCAAGTTCAAGGCCTTTCTCGACCATGCGATGACGCTCGGCGCCGACCTGATCGCGACCGGCCACTATGCGCGCGTGCGCGAGAACGGCGGCAGTTTCGAATTATTGAAGGCGGTCGATGCGACCAAGGATCAAAGCTATTTCCTGCATCGCCTGAACCAGGCCCAGTTGTCGAAGACCCTGTTCCCGCTCGGCGAGATCGCCAAGACCGAAGTGCGCAAGATCGCCGCCAAGCTGCAGTTGCCGAACGCCACCAAGAAAGACTCGACCGGCATCTGCTTCATCGGCGAGCGCCCGTTCCGCGAATTCCTGAACCGCTACCTGTCCTACCAGCCGGGGCCGATCAAGACCGACGACGGCAAGACCGTCGGCCAGCATGTCGGCCTGAGCTTTTACACGCTGGGCCAGCGCAAGGGCATCGGCATCGGCGGCATGAAGGCCTACAAGAATGCCGACGGCACCAGCGATGCCTGGTATGTGGCGCGCAAGGATATCGAAAACAACACTTTGTACATCGTCCAGGGCCACGCCCATCCGTGGCTGCTGTCGCCGGCGCTGCTGGCGGCCGATGCCAGCTGGGTAGCCGGCAAGGCGCCGGCGCCATCGGCCTTGTCGGCCAAGACGCGCTACCGGCAGGCCGATGTCGATTGCATGATCGGCGAGGCACGGGACGGCAATTTCGCGCTGCGCTTTAGCGATGCGCAATGGGCCGTCACGCCCGGACAATCGGCCGTGCTGTACCAGGGCGATGTCTGCCTCGGCGGCGGCATCATCAATAGCGCCAGCGACCGCTAGGCTAAAAACAGACTGAAACCGGGTTAAAGCCGAGCGCCGCCAGCGCGCCGCGCCAGGTCGCGCAGAACGGCCCGAGTCAGTCTGGATGCAGCGTCAGGATGCGGCGTCAGGCTCGGTGCCCGAACTGGCGCGCGCCTGGTGTTTTTTGACCAGTGTCAGCACCGCTTTGCGGATGGTATTGAGGACGGTCGCCTCGTTAAACGGTTTGACGATAAAGCCATGCACGCCGCGCTGATGGGCATCTTGCAGCATGGCGGCGTCAAACTGGACCGAAACCATGAAAATCAGGGCTTTCGGCGCCGCCTGCAACAAGGCCGGCAAGACTTCACGGTCTTCATTCATCTGTTCGGCATTGATGCAGATGATGTGCGGCTGAAATCTGGTCGCCAGGGAAATTGCCTTGGCCCCCGAATTGGTGCCGCCAACCACCTCGTAACTGCCGTTGGTTAAAATTTGCGCTAATAAATCGCGGGCGATGGCATTACCATCAAATAATACTGCCTTTAACATAGTGCAAAATCCCCTGGGAACGGATAGCGTAAAAGTATTGCATAAGCGCAACTCAAGAAGTTCACATAATAAACGCAAACCGTCGAGCTGTCATGCGCCAGCTTGCGAAAAAACCAGCGTGTTCCACGTTACGCCAAGCGTGACATCCATTTTCAGCGCCACCAGCTGGCGCGAGACCGCCAGCAAATCGCGCTCCTTGCGCAAGCGCTCGCCCAGCGTGCTCTTCAGGATGCCGGCGCCGGCCATCACGCCCTCGAGGTCTTTATAGGCCAGCAGCAGCTTGGCGGCGGTCTTGGTGCCGACCTTCGACACCCCCGGCACGCCGTCGGCGGCATCGCCGGCCAGCGCCAGCAAGTCGGCCAGCATGGCCGGCGGCACGCCGAATTTGCGTTCGACCCAGGCGCTGTCGTGCCATTCGCCCTTGAAATAATCCCATACCAGCGCGCCGTGCGCGATCAAGACATGCAAATCCTTGTCATTGGACGCGATGATGGCCTCGCCGCGGCCATCGCCAAGCCAGCGCCCGACGGCCGTGGCAATCACATCGTCGGCTTCGACCCCCGGCACGCTGACCACCGTCAGACCGAGTTCCTGCAGTTGCCGGTAAAACGCCGGCAAGGCCTCGCGCAGCGGCGCCGGCATCGGCGCCCGGTGCTGGCGGTAAGCCGGATAGACATCGTGGCGCCAGGTATGGCCGCCGAAATCGAAAGCCGCCAGGACATGGCTCGGCTGATGCGTGGCCAGCAATTTGCGAAACGACGACAAGGCATGGCCGAGGGCGATGGCGGCCTTGTCGGCGCTGTCCTCCTCCGGCCCGGCCTCATAGACGCGACGCACGATATTGAGCCCGTCAATTGCCAGCAATTTTCCTAGTTGCATGTACGCCCGCCAAATATGATGTAAACGCCCAAGCTTGAAGCGTGATGCCAAAAGCACACCATGATAACGAAAAAAAGCCGCCCTGCCTTTGCGACGGCATGCGAAAGCACTTGCATTTATTGGCCTGCGCGAACATAATCAAATACGAATCATTATCATTAAAAATTCCCGCGTCTTGATAACCAGGTAAACACGGTATTCGTCGCGGCATGAGTTGCAAGCGCCGCCGCACTTCCGGCCAGGCAGCATTGCCCTTTACGAACGACTTTACGATATTCAAGAACACCTGTATGCCACCTGCACCGACACCTGTTACAGCCGTTCCGCGCGAAAGCGCCACACAGGGCGCCCTCGTACGCATCAGCAGCAGCGATTTGATGCAATCGATGCGCGAAATCGAAATCGAGCATGGCGGCCGGATTTACCGCTTGCGCATTACCAGTTCCAACAAATTAATTCTGACCGCCTGACCAGCCGGAGAAATGCATGAATAATCTTGCCGCATCCGCCTACCGCTTCTTGCCCAAGCCTTCCGCGCCGCCGTTCGGCGCTGCGCGGCCGTCGCGCCGCTGGCTGCTGGCCGCCATCCTGCTGTTTCACGGCATCCTGTTTTACGCGCTCGCGCATGGCATGGTGCACGCACCGAGCATGCCGGCCACGCCGCGCGAAGTATTCGTCAGCCTGATCGGCGCCCCGGCCGCCAAGCCGGCCGCGCCCTCGATCCCGACCCCGGTCGTCGAGCACTTCCGCCAGCAGGTCGATGTGCCGATGCCGCAAATTCAGCTGGCCATGCACGACAGCGTGCTGCCGGCCGCCGCGCCGACGGCCAGCGTGGCACCGGCGGCCAGCGTGGCCAGCGTCAGCCAGGCCGCGCCGACCAGCGCGCCGCAAGTGGCCGCAGTCGCCACGCAAACAGCCGCGCCGAAGACGCTGCGCAGCGGCATCAGCTACCTGCGCGCGCCGCAACCGCAATATCCGTCGCTGGCCCGCAAGCTCGGCGAACAGGGCACGGTCTTGCTGCGCGTTTTCGTCAACGAACAGGGCCATCCCGAGCGCGTCGATATCAGCCAGTCCTCGGGCTCGGCCCGGCTCGATGAAGCCGCGCGCCAGGCCGTGCTGCGCGCCTTGTTCAAGCCGTATAGCGAAGGCGGAGTGGCGCAAGCCATGTTTGCCATGGTGCCCATCAAATTCGCCACCGATGCCTGAGCACGGCCAGCATACGACAATATAAACAACATACCGCAGCAAAAAAAGCAGCAAAAAAGCAGCAAAAAAAACGGCGCCGACAGGTCAACTGAAGGCGCCGCTTTTTTTTGCCCGCCGGCTTTAACGCGGCGGTACCGTATCCTTGAATGACTGCCGCTCCGACAGCTTGTCGAACAGCTTGGCCAGGTTAGGATAATCGCCGCGCCAGTCGATCTCGGGGAAGCGGAAATCGAGCCAGCCGAGGACGCAACCGACGGCAACATCGGCCAGCGAATAATGGGTGCCGGCGCAAAACGCGGTTTCGCCGAGATTGGTCGACATCACCTGCAAGCCTTGCCGCACTTTGCGCAACTGGCGCTCGACCCAGTCGGCACTTTGCAATTCGGCCGGGCGCAGCGTTTTTTCGAGCCGCACCAGAATGGCGGCATCGGCCACGCCATCGGCCAGCGCTTCCCAGCATTTGATTTCGGCGCGTTCGCGACCGTTACTTGCAGGCAATAATTTACAGACCGGCGTCAGAACATCGAGATATTCAACAATGACGCGCGAATCGAACAGCGCCGCGCCATCGTCCATCATCAGGCATGGCACTTTGCCCAAAGGGTTGCTGTCCTGGATCACCGTATCGGCGGCCCACACATTCTCCAGTTCGAATTGACAGTCGAGTTTTTTTTCCGCAAGAACGATGCGAACCTTGCGGACAAACGGGCTGGTAAGGGAACCGATGAGTTTCATAAATGCTTAGTAAATGGAATAAAGTCGGAGTATATCATCGGCCTCGGGAACGCGAGCGACGCCTTGCGCCCTGCAAATGGTAAAATGACGATGTTTATCGAGACGCGCAATGAATTTGCTGCTCTCGTCGCACTTTTCCCTTCTTTTTAGCCTAGATAATCATGCCACCATCCACCTTATCCGCGCTGTCGCCTCTCGACGGCCGTTATGCATCCAAGACCGACAGCCTGCGTCCGATTTTATCGGAAGCCGGTTTCATGCATCACCGTGTCAAAGTGGAAATCGCATGGCTACAAGCGCTATCGCAAGCCGGCTTTGCCGAAATCGCGCCGTTTTCGCAAGCGGCCCGCGACGTACTCGAGCGCATTGTGCAAAATTTCACAGAAGCCGATGCGGCCCGCATCAAGCAGATCGAAGCGGTCACGAACCACGACGTCAAGGCCGTCGAATACTGGCTCAAGGATTACGTCAAGGATGTGCCGGAACTGGTTGCCGCCTCCGAATTCATCCATTTCGCCTGCACCTCGGAAGACATCAACAATACTTCGCACGGCATGATGCTCAAGGCCGCGCGCGACCAGGTCATGCTGCCGGCGCTGCGCGCCGTGATCGCCAAGCTGACCGCTCTGGCGCACGAACTGGCCGATACCTCCATGCTGGCGCGGACCCATGGCCAGAGCGCCAGCCCGACCACGCTCGGCAAGGAAGTGGCCAATGTGGTGGCGCGCCTGCAGCGCGCCGCAGCGCGCATCGCCGAGGTCGAAATCCTCGGCAAGATGAACGGCGCGGTCGGCAATTACAATGCCCATCTGTCGGCCTATCCCGAATTCGACTGGGCCGCGTTTTCCAAAGCGGTCATCGAAGAGCGCCTCGGCCTGAGCTTCAATCCCTACACGATCCAGATCGAGCCGCACGACTACATGGCCGAACTGTTCGACGCCTTTGCCCGCGCCAACACCATTCTGCTCGACCTGAACCGCGATATCTGGAGCTATGTCTCGCTCGGCTACTTCAAGCAAAGCACGAAGGCCGGCGAAATCGGTTCCTCGACCATGCCGCACAAGGTCAATCCGATCGATTTCGAAAACTCGGAAGGCAATCTGGGCCTGGCCAACGCCATGCTCAAGCATATGGCTGAAAAATTGCCGGTCTCGCGCATGCAGCGCGATCTGACCGACTCGACCGTGCTGCGCAATATCGGCGTCGCGCTCGGCTACACCCTGCTGGCCTACGACAGCTGCCTGCGCGGCCTGAACAAGCTCGAAGTCAATCCCGAGCGCCTGCAGCAAGATCTCGACGCCACCTGGGAAGTGCTGGCCGAACCGGTGCAGACGGTGATGCGCCGCTACGGCTGCGCCAATCCGTATGAACAGTTGAAGGAATTGACGCGCGGCAAAGGCATCTCGCAAGACGCCTTGCATGCCTTTATCGCCACGCTCGACATCCCGCCAGCGGCCAAGGCGCAATTGCTGGCCATGACGCCATCGAATTACATCGGTATCGCCGCCCGCCTGGCGCGCGAAATTTAAGCCGCCGCGATTTATTTGCACGGCAAAACAGCGGGGCGCGCATGGCCACCGATGTTTTGCTTGCAAATGCAATAACAAACGCAGATTATTCATCCGAATATCTGCGTTTTTTTTCGCCGCCAGCAGACTTTCCAAAAATTTGTTATATTGCTAGAAATTAGTACTAACGCGAACTACTTGGAGATCTCATGCCACGCTATACGAAAACCGCCATGCTGCTGCACTGGCTGATCGCGCTGCTGATCGTCGCCGCCTTCGCGCTCGGTCTCGTCATGACCGACATTCCGGGCCTGACGCCGACCAAGCTGAAATATTTTTCATGGCATAAATGGCTGGGCTGTACAGTGCTGGCGCTGGCCGCCATCCGCCTGCTGTGGCGTCTGCTGCACCGGGCGCCGCCGTATCCGCCGCAATTGCCGCAGTGGCAAAAGAGTTCCTCGCACGCATTGCACGGCCTCCTGTATCTGCTGATGTTCGGCGTGCCGCTCAGCGGCTATTTCTACAGCCTGGCAGCCGGCATTCCCGTCGTCTATCTGGGCGTGCTGCCGCTGCCGGTCCTGATCGGCCCCGATCCGGTCCTCAAGCCGCTGCTCAAGACAGCCCACTACTGGCTCAATATGGCACTGCTGGCCTGCGTCTGCCTGCACGTGGCGGCGGCCCTGAAACACTTGCTGATCGACCGCGACGGCATCTTCAGCCGCATGTTGCCGAGCACCGATTGAGATTAACGATAAACTTGGTTACTTTAAATTTTTAACCAAGCTTATCGATTGCCGATCGCAATAACAATGCCGATGCCCGCCGTGTTGCCGGGTGCCGGATCGTAAGCAGTCCGTAGCGACACCGCATTCCAGGCATGCCACCGGGCGTGCTTCCACTTGTTTCATTCTTTTATTTATCAAGGATTATCACGATGACACTCAGCCTCCCCTCCCGCCTGGCGACGTTCGCGCTGGTTCTGGCCGGCGCCCTGTGCAGCGCCGTGCCGGCCCACGCCGCGCCGTTAAAAACCGAGCCCGCCAGCAGCACGGTCAGCGCCACCTTCAAGGAAATGGGCGTCACCGTCACCGCGCCCTTTAAGAAATATGCGGTGGCCATCGACTACGATGCCGCCAAAGTGCAGACGGCCAGCGCGCGCGTCGAAGTCGAGGTCGCCAGCCTCGACCTCGGCACGGCCGAGATGAACCAGGAAGTGGCCAAGAAAGAATGGTTTAACGCCGCCCAGTTTCCAAAGGCGATTTTTGTTTCAAGCAGCATCAAACCGGGCGCCAACGGCACGCTGACCGTCACCGGCAAGCTGAGCATCAAGGGCAAGACGCAAGAGATCAGTTTCCCCGTCACGGTCAAAAAGAACGGCGCCAAAACCGTCTTTGACGGCGCCTTGCCGATCAAGCGCCTGTTCTTCAATATCGGCGAAGGCGAATGGAAAGACACCGCCACGGTGGCCGACGAGGTCGCCATCAAGTTTCACGTGACGGCCCAATAATCGAAGAGCCTGCCGCAGCAGGCCGGTAGTTCAGTTTTCATTTCAATCAGCTATTTTATTCAACCCCGGAGAACGCCCCATGAATGTCAAGCACCTCATCCTTGCCCTGCTCACCGCAGCCTCGTCCTCGGCTTTTGCCCAGACCTATAATATCGAACCGAACCATACCTACCCGAGCTTTGAAGCCGATCACATGGGCATCTCTGTGTTGCGCGGCAAGTTCACCAAGACCTCGGGCACCATCGTGCTCGACCGCGCCGCCAAGACCGGCACCGTCGACATCGTCATCGACGCCAATTCGCTCGACTTCGGCCACGCCAAGCTCAACGAACACGCCAAAACCAAGGACATGTTCAACGTCGCCCAATTTCCGACCATGACATACAAGAGCAAGTCGATCACCTTCAAGGGCGACACCCCGGTAGCCGTCAACGGCGAGCTGACCATGCTCGGCGTGACCAAACCGGTCACGCTGCACATCAACAAGTTCAAGTGCATCATGCATCCGATGTTCAAGAAGGAAGACTGCGGCGCCGACGCCTCGGCCGAATTCAAGCGCAGCGATTTCGGTCTAAACTATGGCTTGCCGATGTTCTCGCCTGACGTCAAGCTGGCGATCGAAGTCGAAACCCTGCGGGCCGACTGAAGCGCCGCCAGCTGTGAAGGCATGAGCGCATTTTCCGATGCGGCCGACACAGAGACAAAGCCGGTGCCTGCACCGGCTTTTTTATCGTCCATTTTTTGAAAGGAAAAACCATGCTCGACCTCGTCATCGATGCCCGCGCCGGCGACCTCGGCCACGGTCTGCTGGTGCGCCGCGTGCTGCCCTTTGCCCGCCACCGCATGGTCGGCCCCTTCATCTTTCTCGACCACGCAGGCCCGCTGGTGCTGGCGCGCGAAACCGCCCGCCAGGCCGACGTCCGGCCGCATCCGCATATCGGCCTGGCCACGGTCAGCTATCTGCTCAGCGGTTCGGTCATGCACCGCGACAGCCTCGGCGCCGAACAATTGATCCGCCCCGGCGAAGTCAACTGGATGACGGCCGGCCGCGGCATCGTGCATTCGGAACGCTTTGAAGACGATGCCGCGTTTGCGCCGCCGGGCCTGGAATTATTGCAGTCATGGGTGGCGCTGCCGCAGGAATATGAAGAATGCGCGCCAGCCTTCGACCACTATCCGAGTAGCGCTTTACCGCAGGCCGAAGAGGGCCGGCGCTGGCTGCGCGTGGTGGCCGGCAGCGCCTTCGGCCTGCACAGCCCGGTGCGCACGCTGTCGCCGCTGTTTTATGTGCATGCGCAATTGCAGGCCGGCGCCACGCTCGGCTTGCCGCCGCAATACAGCGAGCGCGCCGCCTACATCGCGCGCGGCCGCATCGAATACGCCGGCACGCAATATACGCCGGGCCAGATGCTGGTATTCGCCAAGGGCAGCGACCCCAGCCTGACGGCGCTGGAAGGCTCGATCGTGATCCTGCTCGGCGGCGAAGCCGTCGGCGAGCGCCACATCTGGTGGAATTTCGTCTCCTCGAGCAAAGCCCGCATCGACCAGGCCAAAGCCGACTGGCAAGCTGGCCGCATGGCGCTGCCGCCGCACGACAACAAGGAATTCATTCCGCTGCCGCAATAAAAAAAGCGGCGGCGCTACCGGCAGCGCCGCCGCTTTCGCGCGATAACTCTTCCGCGCTTCTACTGTCTCACACGCTCATGACTGACATCTCACTTTGCCAGATTGCGGGCCACGATGGCATCGGCTTTCGCTTCGGCCGCCTGCATCGGCTGGCTCAGCGTTTTGGTGGCATAACGCACCGGCGCCGGCACCGCCGCCCCGAGCGCGGCGCCATTTTTCTCGCTGACATCAACCTTGACGATGGTCGACAGGCCGACCCGCAATGGATGGCTCAGCAATTCCTTGGGATCGAGCGCAATCCGCACCGGCAAGCGCTGCACGACCTTGATCCAGTTGCCGGTCGCGTTTTGCGCCGGCAGCAGCGAGAAAGCGCTGCCGGTGCCGGCCGACAAGCCGAGCACCTTGCCGTGAAATTCGATTTTGTCGCCATACATGTCGGCCGTGATGACGGCGCTCTGGCCGACGCGGATATCGCGCAATTCCGACTCCTTGAAGTTGGCATCGACCCAGACCTGATCGAGCGGCACGATGGACAGCAAGGCCGTGCCCGGGGTGACGCGGCTGCCCACCTGCACATTGCGCTTGGCGACATAGCCGGAGACCGGCGCCAGCAGCGCATTGCGGCGCACGGCCAGCCATGCCTGCACATAGTCGGCGCGGGCTGCCATCACCAGCGGATGACTGGCCAGATTAACCCCCAGCAAACCGGCGCGGGCCGCATCGGCCTGTTTGACCGCCACCTCGAGCGCGGCACGCGCATTGTCGACCGCCTGCCGCGCATGCTCGATTTCTTCGCCGGAGACCGTATGATCGGACGCCAGCGGCTGGCGCCGCGCCAGATCGTCCTGCGCCGTCTTCAGGGCCAGCTTGCGCTGCACGATGGCGGCCTCGTACTGTTCGACCCCGGCATAGCGTTCGCGTTGCTGGCGCACGGTAGAACCGAGGCGCGCTTCGGCCTGCGCCAGCGCCAGATCGGCATCGACGGGGTCGAGCTTGACCACTTCGCTGCCGGCAGTGACCTGCTGGGTTTCGTCGGCGCGGATTTCCTGCACATTGCCGGTCACTTGCGACGACAGCGTCACCAGATTGCCGCCGACATAAGCATTGTCGGTTTCGGCCAGCTTCGACAGCACCAGCACGTAATAAACGCCATAGGCCAGGCCGGCGGCGACGAAGAGCGCGCTAATGCCCAGTAATACCAGGGTGCGCTTGCCGTTTGTTTCAGATTGTTCAGTTGTCATGATGATGGTCGGCTTATTTCTCGGTTATTTCTCAGTTATTGTTCAATTTTTTTTCGATTGATTGTTCAACTCAGTTTCAACTCAGTTTTGCGGCAATGCGACCGCTCCGGCGCCTTGCGCATCGGCCCAGTAACCGCCGCCGAGCGCCGTGCTCAGGGCGACTTCGGCCAGCATCTGCGTGTTTTGCAATTGCAGGTCGATGTCTTGCTGGCGCAGCAAAGCCAGTTCAGCCGCCAGCACGCTGGCGCGGTCGCCCAGGCCGTGCGCCAGACGCGCCCTGGCCCGGCCCAGCATGGCCTGGCTGGCGCGATTGGCTGCGCCTTGCTGGCGGATCTGGTCCTCGATGCCTTGCAGCGCAATGCCGTCCTGGGCGACATCGCGCAGCGCATCGATGACCGCCTGGTTGTAGTCGGCCAGCATGGCATTGCGCTCGGCGCGCGCCAGGCCCAAGCCGGCCTGCAGGCGGCCGCTGTCGAACAGCGGCAGACTGAGCGTCGAGCCGACAAAAGGCGTGCGGCTGGCGCGCTTGAGCAGAGTGCCGAGCGAGACCGCATCGAGGCCGAAGGCGGCGCGCAGATTAATATCGGGATAAAACGCCGCTTCGCTCGCTTCGATGCGGCTCAGCGAAGCTTCGACACGCCAGCGCGCGGCCTGCAGATCGGCGCGCCGCGCCAGCAGATCGAGCCCCAGGCTGGCCGGCAATGCATGCTCGAGCGCGGCCGGCGCCTGCGGCCGCAGATCGGCGAGCGCTTCGGCGCCCTGACCGAGCAGCGCGCGCAGGGTTTCGCGTTCGCGCCGGGTCGACGATTCCAGCAGTGCGTTCTGGCGCCGCAGATTGGCCAGGTCGAGCATGGCGGCGCTGTGCTCGTCGCCTGTCGCCAGACCTTGCGCGATGCGGCGCGCGCGGTCGGCCATCAGACTATCCTGGATCGCCGTCAGTCTTTTCAGATTTTCCAGGCGCGCCCAGCCGCTTTGCAGATTGAAATAGCTCTGTGTAATGGCCGCCGCCAGCGTCTGCTCGGTCTGCGCATATTCGGCGCTGCGGGCATTGACCTCGCCGACCGCCGCCGCGATCTGGGCTCGGTGCCGGCCCCACCAGTCGAGGTCGTAGTTACCGACCACTTGCAAGGAGGCGTCGTTGTAATAGCTGCCGCCGATCGGCGACGGAAAAAAGCCGTTGCTCGAATAACGCTGGCGATTGAAGCCGGTATCGAGATCGACCGCGCCGCCCGCCTCGGCGCGGTCGGCGGCCCAGGTCGCGCGCGCCGTGGCCAGTCGTGCCTGCGCCGCCGCCAGCGTCGGCGCCTCGCGTAGCGCTTGCGCAATCAGGCGGTTCAGCTGCGGATCGCGGTAGGCCTGCCACCACTGCGCCTGTGGCCAGCCGTCGCGCGCCAGGCGGATGTCGGGCGCCAGCTGCACGCGGGCCGCATCGATTTTCGCCGGCACTTCGTGTTCGAGCGGAATGCGGGCGCAGCCGGCCAGCGCGGCCAGCAGCGCCGGGACCAGCAGCAGGGTCGATTTTCGGAAAGACGCAGGCGAACGCGGGAGCACATCGTTTTGTACAATTTTTCGAATATTAGACACGGAATTCATCATTTTCATCATCATTCGAGGGCGGCGTGGTCGGCCGCAACAGGGGTACCGCGTTTCGGCGGCCTTACAAACAGCAAGAGCGGGATGACTGCCAGCGTCAAAAACATCATCAGCCAGAAGTCATCGACAAAGGCGATCATCGAAGCCTGGCGCGTGACTTCATTGTTGAGCAGGCCAAGGCCGGCGCCGCTGGCCAGGTTGTAGGTGGCAGCCACGGTCGGGTCTTGCAGGGCCGGCGTGGTGGCGCTGATGGTGGCCACCAGCGACGCGTGGGAAATTTGCGTATTGCGCACCAACAGCGTCTGCACCAGCGCGATGCCGACGCTGCTGCCGATATTGCGGATCAGGCTGTAAATCGCGGTGCCCTCGGCCCGCATGGCCGGCGTCAGCGTGGCAAAGGTGGCCGCGCTCAAGGGCACGAAAACGAAACCGAGGCCGATGCCCTGGATCACGCCCGGCCAGACGATGTCGCTGGGCGCCAGCATCAGCGAGTAATGCGACATCTGCCACAGCGAAAATGCGGTGACGCCGAAGCCGAAGGTCAGCAGCAGGCGGAAATCGACCTTGCCGGTCAGGCGGCCGACGATCAGCATCGCAAACATGGTGCCAAGGCCGCTCGGCGCGGTGACCAGGCCGGCCGCCGCGGCCGTATAGCCCATCAGGTTTTGCAGCATGGTCGGCATCAGGGCGCGGGTGGCGAACAGGACCATGCCGACGATGAAGATAAACAGCAGGCCGCTGACGTAATTGGCGTTTTTCAGCAAGCGGTAATCGAAAAACGATTTGCCGGCCGGACGCAGCGCGGTGTGCGCCACGAAGTAGACGAAGCTCATCGTCATGATGATTGCCTCGACCCAGGTTTCGGTCGAGCCGAACCAGTCGTTTTGCTCGCCGCGGTCGAGCAGCATCTGCAGCGCGCCGATCGCCAGGCCCAGCGTGGCAAAGCCGAACATGTCGAAGCTCATGCGGCGCTCGGGCGCGCTGTGGCGCAGATATTTCCAGATGCCGTAAAAGGCCAGCGCACCGAGCGGCACATTGATGAAGAACACCCAGCGCCAGTCGTAGCTGTCGGTCAGCCAGCCGCCCAGCGTCGGCCCGAGAATCGGACCTATCATCACCCCCATGCCCCAGACTGCCATGGCCGAGCCATGTTTTGCCGGCGGATTGATATCGAGCAGCACCGCCTGCGACAGCGGCACCAGCGCGGCGCCGAACACGCCTTGCAGCAGGCGCGCAATGACGATTTGCGTCAGCGATTGCGACAGGCCGCACAGCACCGAGGCCAGCGTGAAACCGGCAACCGAGACCAGAAAGATGGTTTTGCGGCCGAAACGGTCGCACAGCCAGCCGGTCAGCGGGGTGGCGATCGCCGCCGCCACGATAAACGAGGTCAGCACCCAGGTGATCTGGTCTTGCGAGGCCGACAGGCTGCCCTGCATATGCGGCAGCGCGACGTTGGCAATGGTGCCGTCGAGCGCCTGGATGATGGTGGCCAGCATGATCGAGATCGTGATCATGGGCCGATTGATCGGTAAACTGCCGGGCAAATTGCTGGCCCCCGCCCCGCCCGGGGCGTTGCTCGAAGTGGCGCCGCTCATGTCTGCGACTCGACAGTCACCAGCAGGCGTTCAAGCAATTCGGTGGCAATACGTAATTGTTCCTGGTCGATGTCGGCCAGCAGTTCGTGGCGAAACACTTCGCCTTGCGCCTTGACCTTGGCATACAGCTCGTGGCCGGCGGCAGTGAGCACGATCAGCTTGACGCGGCGGTCGAGCGCCGACGGCACGCGCTCGACCAGGCCGCTCTTGACCAGACGGTCGACCATCGCCACCACGGTCGGGCCTTCGACGCCGAGCTTGTGGGCCAGCCCGCATTGCGACAGCGGTTCGCGGTTCTTGGCGACGATGGCGATGGCCAGCCAGCCGGCCTGGCCGACGCCCGAATTCTTCAGGCGGCGGTCGATGGCCTGGCGCCACTCGCGCGCGGTGGTATGCAGGGCGAGCGAAAATCGTTCTTGCAGCGATTGCATTACTTAACTCCGATATCATTAGCTTGGATATGATTAGCATTAAAATCATTAGCTATCGAATTAAATTATAGCAAAGTTATGCCAAGCGTGCTGAACAGCGCTGCCCGGCAAGCGCAGCCGGCGGCTAATAAGGCGTCTGACGCGGGCAGCCGCGCCCGCCACGGCGTTCGCCACCGCTCGATTTCATTGCGACAGGGAAATTTTTCATTTCATGGCCGATACACGGCAGGATGGCTTTCGACTTGCATCCTGCAGGCGCGCAGACTTCGGCGACGGGCGCCTACTCAGATGCCGTCATTTGCAGCGGCAGGGGGCAGCGCGCCACGGCCAACCACCTCGCACAGCTGATACGGATACGGCTCTTTGCCGATAAAGGCCGCATATTTTCGGCATGTGCCGGCGACGATGCGGAAACCGTAAAACCTCAGTTTTTGCTCGGCTAGCGCGAGCGTGAGGCGGTCTTTCTGCGCCAGATCGACGCGATATTTCGGCAATACCTCGAGCTCGCACCGGGCGCGGCCCGCCTTGCCATCCAGCCGGCGTACGCCGACATGCACGCGCAGGCGCTGCAGCACGGCGTCCAGGCGCGCGCAGCCGGCCTCGCTTTCATCGATGCCCAGCCACTCGATCAGCGCATTTTCCTTTTTCACGTTGACCTCTTCATGATTGGTGCGCGCATAGACCATCACGTAGTTCGGTCCCGCACGGCCGGCCACCATGGCGTCGATGCGCTTGAGATAAGCGGGCGATTCCGGAAAACCCGAACCGAGCGAAATGAATCTGAGCTCTTGCGGAAAAAAATGCACCATCCATGCCAGCGGCGGATCGCCATGCACGGTAAAGACGGTGCTCTGCCGCGGCTCGGCAAATGCCGGCACTTCCGCGCTAAAAGCCTTGCTGCTCCAGGCGCTATGCCCCCAGGTCGGAAAAGGAAACACAACAATGAAAGCCAGCGTCAAGACATAGGCAGCCAGCCGCCGCGCCACCGCCGCACCGGCGACACGATGGAACAATATCCAGATCAGCAGCGGCGCCAGCAGTTCAAGCGCAATCAGATAGCGATAAATGCCGAACAGGCCCAGCCAGGCAAAATAAGACAGGCAGAAAAAGGCCAGAAAAAAACGTGTCTTCTCATCGATCGCCGGTCTGCCGGGTCTGTCTGCGGTACCCGGCCTGCCGAAGGTGCCGGCAAGCCGCGCCACCAGCCATTGCATAGCAAAAACCAGAAACAGCATGAAGGCGACCGGCCAGACAATCTGCCGCAGCACAAGCTCGGATACGCGATGAAAGTCGAGCGTGAAAATCAGCGGCCAGAAAAAATATTCAAACAGATTTTTCGGGATGAAGCTGGTGTCGATGATCGCAACCTGACGCGCCAGCGGGCTATGAAAGAAGGTATTAAATTGCGGGAAAACGGGATTGCCGAACAATTGCCACATTTTCCAGAACCAGAAACCGCCGGTCAGCGCCATCCCGGCCAGGACGCCGATGCCGAACAAAAAGGACAGGCGAATCCGCAGCCAGAATCCGCGCGCCAGGAACAGGAAAGCCAGGCACAGGCCCAGCGCGTAGACGACATTGGTCGGTTTGAGACCCAGCGCCAATCCGATCACGCTGCCGGCGCCCAGCAACACCGCGGCGGCCCGCCACGAGCGCGCCGGCAGCCGGTCCCAATATGCGAGAACGATATACAAAGCCGCCGATACCAGCAGCGCCGTCAGATTGTCGCCCATGGCATTGCCGAGTTCGGACAAAAAACCGGCGCCGAAACAGGCGGCGACCGACAGCAAGACCGGAACGCGGTAGCGGTCCTTGTCGGCCAGGGCCGGCAACAGCCGGCGCGCAATGGCGATCAACAAGACGACATTCAAGCCATGCAGCGCGCCCATGATGAAACCGGCCAGCGGCGCTGCCAGATGCAGCGTCATTTCATAATAGAGGATATCGAGCAGCGGATTGAAATATGCTTGAAATTGCGCCGGCGCCATGTCGAAGCCGACCCGCCCGTTCAGGAAGGCATACGGATTATATAAATGGTAGTTCCGCAAATCGATGCCATTGTCCTGCCCCAGCATCAGCGACAGCAGGCCGAACAAAAGCGGGATGCAGACCGAAGCCAGCAGCGGCGCGCGCCGATGGTTGGCAACGCTGGCGCAGCGGTCGAACCACGCTTCGACTGCGGTTTTTTTTCTTTTCAAATAATTCATTAAAAATGCAATGGCTAAAATGGGCTGCACAACGCTGTCCGCGCAAGGCGGCCGCGAGCGCAGGAAACAATCATGGAAGAACCCGATGTGCGCCGGCCCGCCACCGGCCCGGCATGCCTGGGCAACAGCCCGCCGGACGCCGCCTAGCCGACAACCGACATGATGGCTGGCGCGCCCGCTGCCTTCTCGGCCCTCATCGCTGCCGCCTGGGCTTTGTGCAGACCCGGCGCCGGCACCGCCAGATAAGCATAGCGCTTCTGCTCGATGCGGCCTTTGGTAATGGCGTCAAGCGTAATCCCGCAGACAAACAGGATAATACTGAGAATCATCATCGAGGCGCACAAAACCGCGGTCGGAAAGCGCGGTACCAGGCCGGTCTGTAAAAATGTCGTGATCAAGGGAATCGCCAGCAGCACGGAGCTGAGCGCGCAGACGGCAAAGCCGATCGAAAAAAAGGCCAGCGGCCGTTCCGACTTGAACAGCTTCATGATGGTCATGAAAATGCGCACGCCGTCGCGATAGGTGTTGAGCTTGCTGAGCGAGCCTTCCGGCCGCGAGATATATCTGGTCGCCACTTCAGCCACCGGCAGGCGCAACTCGAGCGCATGGACGGTCAATTCGGTTTCGATCTCGAAGCCGACCGAATGGGCCGCGAACGACTTGACATAGCGGCGCGAAAAAACGCGGTAACCGGACAGAATATCGGTAAACGTGCGGCCGAAGATCAGGGAGACGAAATTGCTCAGCATGCCGTTACCAAAACGGTGGCCAAAGCGATATGCGGCCTGCTCATCGCTGACGCGGCAGCCGACCACCATGTCGAGCCCCTCGGCCATCAATTTCCGCACCAGCTGCGGCGCCACGCCGGCATCATAGGTGGCATCGCCATCGACCATGATATAGGCATCGGCATCGATATCGGCAAACATGCGCCGCACCACGCTGCCTTTGCCCTGGCTAGAAACCGTGCGCACGATGGCCCCGCTGGCCTGGGCAATCGCCACCGTCGCATCGGTGGAGTTGTTATCGAAAACATAGACTTGCGCCATAGGCAGGCAGTCGTGAAAGTCGCTCACGACGGTGGCAATGGTCAGTGCTTCGTTATGGCAAGGCACCAGGACGGCAATACGTAAATGGGATAAATCGTGCATATTTGTACGGTCTGAAATGGAAAAATTCTGTGACCAACACAGATAGACGAGTATCCCATCAAGCGCGCCGCTTCACGCACGTCGACATTTAAACTTTTGTAAGGATATGTTTCTAAATGAAAAATTTAGACCGGGCGCCGATTCAGGCCCGCGGCACCACCGTCAGCGCCGCGCGCTGGCCGATACGGACATCGGGATTGGGAAAGACCAGCAGCTCTTGAGCCGCCTGCACCGTATGGACCAGGTCGCCATCGGTGGCAATCACTGTGCCTTTCGGCAATGTCGTGAAATTTTGCGTCGCACGCTCGACACCGAGCGCAAACGCGGCACTGCGCTTGACGATTTGCTGGGCGACCGAAAACAGTTGCGGCAACGGCCCCGGCTTGCTGGCGCGCCCCTGCAGCAAAGCCTCGAGCGCCAGGCGGGCGGCATCGAACTGGCGCAAATCGTTATGTCCCAACAGCCCGACCCGGCCCAGTTCGAGCGTGGCGCCGGCGCTCGCGCACTGCTCCGCAGTATAGTAACTAAAGGTGCCGGCCGAGCTCGGATTGATGATCACGGCGCCGATGCCGGCCCGGCCCAGCCAGGCGATCAAGGCCTCTTTGGGACCGGCGGCAAGCAGTTCGGGCACGATGGCAAAGAGCGGAAAATACGAAGGCCGAATCGCCGTGTGCAAATCGAGATGCCAGCGCCGGCTTCCGGCCGCCGCGAAAAAGGCACGGCTATGCGTCATGATCAGGTCGGCCCGCGCAGTCTCGAATACCTGCGCCAGGTCGCCGCGCTCAGCGCGAAACAGACGATTCAAATCGGCCTCGATAAAACGCTTGCCGACGGCAATCGCTTCAAGATTGCCGATGACCAGCATCAAATCGACGGCCAGCGCCGACGGCGCCAGCGCCTCCAGAATCTGCGCCAGCAATTCGATCGGCCCGGTCTCGTCGCCGTGCACACCGGCCGACAGCAGCACGGCGGCACGTCCGCGCGCAGCCGGCCGGCCAATTTGCAGCATGCCCGGCGCCGGCAGCGCCACCGTAAAACCGGCCTGCCGGTAGCGCGCCGCCAGCGCCGAAAAGTCGCCGGCAGCCAGTGCCCGCACGGCTTCGGAGAGCGGCGCGGCGCCGTTCATGGCAAGCCGTCCATGGCGCCAGGCGGCATGTCGGGCCTCAGGATGGACGTCACGACGGCGCTCACGTCAGGCCTTGCCGGCGAGGCCGCCGGCGGCCTCGGCCAGGGTCCAGATTTCGAGCATGGTTTGCTCGAGCGGCGGACGGACTTCATCGGCCACCGCGGTCCGCACATAACCATTTTTTGCCAGCGTCAGGATCACGCTGTCGAGCGCGGCCTGCATGCCGAGGGCGTCGCTGGTGGCCAGCAAGACCGACAGCAAATGATGCTGGGCCCGCCGCAGCGCCTGTTGCGCGTGGTCGCGCAACTGCTGCTGGGCAGCGCCGGCCGGCGCCCCCTGCTTGAGGCCGCGCTCGAGCTGGGCAATCCCCGTCATGCCGCGCAGGTGCATGCCCAACTTCAAGAGCTGCGTCAGCTCCATGCCGGCCGGGCGCTCGACCGACAAGGAGGCAAACAGGAAGGCGGCCACCGCTTCGAGCGCCTCGACCGCCTGCCAGGCCTCGGCATAAGAGGCAGGCAAATGGTCGTCATCGATGGCAATGGCGGCGCCAAGCGTGCGCACCGTCTTGCCGTCGCCGAACAGGCGCGACAATTCCGTCAGGCCGCCCTGTTTGCGCAATTGCTCCGGCGGCACCGACAACACGCCGTCCATCATCGCCATCTGCAAACTGCGGGTACGCGCGTCGAGCGCCACCGAGGCCGCGCGCGGCACGTTGAGGGCATCGCGGTCGAGCGCCGCAAACACCGGCTCCAGATTCAGCGTCACCCAGGCCTCGGCCCAGGCCATCATGACATCGCAATCGGCGGCGCGATGCGCGTGCGCCAGGGCGGCGATCATCAACGGTCCGCAGCGGTTGATTGCTTCATTCGCCAGCACGGTGGCCAGAATGGCATTGGCCAGAGGATGCTCGAGCGGGTCGCGCGCGGCCACCATGGCCGGCGGAAAATACGGCTTCAGCAATGCGCTGGCCCACGGCTTTTTGGTCAGCGCCTGATTGGCCAGCAGCCGCTTGAAACGATTTTTCAGATTGGCGACCACCACCGCCAGTTCGGGGGCGGTCAGGCCGCGGCCATCGAGCTTGCGGCGCGCCAGTTCGGGTGCGCTCGGCAATTGCTCGAGTTCGCGCGATATCGCCCCCTCCAGTTCCAGACTGGCGATCAGCGCGGCATAGCCATCGACTACCGCCGCATCCTTCTGCGCCTGTTCTTCGCGCACCAGCAAATGGGTTTGCAAGGTGTTGTCGCGCAAGACCAGGCGCTCGATATCGTCGGTCATCTCGGTCAGCAAGCGGTTGCGTTCGGCATTGCTGAGCAGGCCGGCATTGACCTCGACATCGAGCCAGATTTTCACGTTCACTTCGTGATCCGAACAATCGACGCCGGCTGAATTATCGATGGCGTCGGTAAAGATGCGCCCGCCCTTCAAGGCAAATTCGATACGGCCCAATTGCGTGGCGCCGAGATTGCCGCCTTCGGCCACCACCTTGCAGCGCAACTGGTTGCCGTCGACCCGCCATTCGTCATTGGCACGGTCCTTGACCTGCGCGTGGGTTTCGGTGGACGCCTTGATATAAGTGCCGATGCCGCCGTTGTAGAACAGGTCGACCGGCGCCAGCAAAATCGCATGCAGCAACTCGGCCGGCGTCACGCTCGCCGCGCTGATGCCAAGCGCCTGCTGCGCCTGCGGCGACAACTCGATGCCGCGCACGCTGCGCGGCCAGACGCCGCCGCCGGCCGAGATCAGCTTCTTGTCGTAATCGTCCCAGGACGAGCGCGGCAGAGCGAACAGCCGGCTGCGCTCGGCAAACGAGGCCGCCACGTCCGGCGTCGGATCGATGAAGATATGGCGGTGATCGAAAGCCGCCACCAGTTTCAGCTGGCGCGACAGCAGCACGCCGTTGCCGAAGACGTCGCCCGACATGTCGCCGATGCCGACCATGGTGATCGGCGTGCTGCGCAAGTCGTGGTCCATCTCGTAGAAATGGCGCTTGACCGCTTCCCAGGCGCCCTTGGCGGTAATGCCGAGCTTTTTATGGTCGTAGCCGTTCGAACCGCCCGAAGCGAAGGCATCGCCGAGCCAGAAGCCGCGCTCGACCGCGATCGCATTGGCGATATCGGAAAAAGTGGCCGTGCCCTTGTCGGCCGCCACCACCAGATACGGGTCGTCCTCATCGTAGCGCACCACGGACGCCGGCGCGACGATCTGGCCGCGCACGCGGTTGTCGGTAATATCGAGCAGGGCCTTGATGAACAGGCGGTAGACCGCTTCGCCCTCGGCGGCAATCGCTTCGCGCCCGGCATCCTTGGGCATCATCTTGCAGACGAAACCGCCCTTGGCGCCGGCCGGCACGATCACGGCGTTCTTGACCATTTGCGCCTTGACCAGGCCGAGCACTTCGGTGCGGTAATCCTCCATGCGGTCGGACCAGCGCAGGCCGCCGCGCGCCACCGGACCGCCGCGCAGATGCACACCCTCGAAACGGCGCGAAAACACGAAAATTTCGCGATACGGGCGCGGTTCAGGCAGCAAGGCCAGGGCATTGCTGTCGAACTTCAGGATGATCGTGTCGTCGGCCGCCGATACCGGCTGAAAATAGGTGGTGCGCAGCGTTGCCATTATCAGATCGGCCATACTGTCCAGGATTTCTTCGGTATCGGCATGGTCGATGGCCGGCAAGGCGCCGCGCAGCATGGCGATGGCGGTGATGGCGGCGCCGCGCCCGGACGGGTCAATGGCCGGATCGAAGCGCTGGATGAAGGCATCGATCAATTGCTTGACCGCCATCGGCTGCTTGTGCAGGCAGTCGGCAATATAACGGACCGAAAAACGGCTGCCGCCCTGACGCCAGTAACTCATGTAAGCGCGCACCAGCTGCACCTGGCGCATCGACAAGCCGCCTTCGATGACCAGCGCATTGAGGCGGCCATCTTCGGCCTGATCGTTGAACAGGGCCGCAAATAACTCTTCGGCCACGCCGGCAATCAGCGGCCGCTGCAACTTGGCGGCGCTGTCGGCGTCGAGCTTGAGGCAGGTGACATAAGCCTTGCCGCCATCCGGCGCCGGCAGGCAATAGGCCTGTTCGCGGTCGATCTCGACTCCGGCATTGTGCAGCGCCGGCAAGATGCGCGACAGCGACGGTACACCGCCAAAAGAGTACAGGCGGATCGTGGTGGGCTCGCGCTCTTCGGCGCCGATCTGGATGCGCACGGTGACGCCCTGCCGGCCGGCGGCATTGGCCAGCTGGCAGAGGTCGTCAAAAGCGACTTGCGGCGTGGCCGCGGCTACATAATCGGGCGGCAGGGTGGCCGCCAGCTTGCGCACGCGCGCGCGCAAGGCATCGTCGCCGATCGCCTCGACCAGGCGCTTGAAATGGTTGTGCCAGCCATCGAGCACGGCCAGCAGCTGCTGGCGGATGTCGGTCTCGAGATCGAGCGGATAGCGCGCGGCGCTGGCAATCAGGTACAGGCGCGCCAGCGGACCATCGGCCACCAGCGTCTGCGAGCGGACATCGGCCGCGCCCGAACTCAGGCGCAGCCGCTGCGCCAGTGCCTGCACCAGGCTGGCGCTGTAGCGCTCGCGCGGCAGATAGACCAGCACGTTCAGGTGGCGGGCATAGACATCGCGGCGGGCAAAGATGCGCGTGCGCGGCTGCTTGTAGAGCGAGACGACCGAACCGCAGACCTCGGCCAGCCATTGGGGCTCGGCCTCGAGCGCCTCGGTGCGCGGCAGCGATTCGAGGATTTCGAGGAATTTCTCGGCCCGGAAGCCTTCTTGCCGCACGCCTGCCAGGCTCAGCACCTGGGCCACGCGGCCGCGCGCAAACGGCATCTGCGCCAGCGGCATCGAGGTCGCGGCGCGCGAAAACAAGCCGATAAAGCAGTGTTCACCGATGATCGCACCGTGCGGATCGGTATCGCGCACGCCGATGTAATCGAGTTGCTGATCGCGGTGCAAGGTACTCTGGACATCGGCCTTCACTATCGACAGCGCATCGTGGCGCGCCGACAGGCTGTCGAGGTCGCCGGGGATATTGGCCAGGCAATTGCCGTACACCGCATGGTTCACATCCTGCAGCAAGCCGATGCGGCTGGGGATGTCGCGCGCCAGTTCGCGCATGCCGGGCACGACACGATAATAGCCATAGCCGAACGGCTCGAAGCCTTCGGTCCTGGCCCAGTTCAAGAAGGCCGCCACTTCCTGGCCGTGCTCGCCGAGCGCCGCCGCCTGCCGGGCCACCTCGGTCAGGATTGCGGCGATCAGGCCGGCGTCGCGCCGCACCACGGCCGCATCGCTGGCGACCTGCTCGATATCGGCAATCAGCGCCGCCAGTTCAGCGGCCGGCAAGGCCTCGTTCAGCAGGCACAACACATACGATTCGAGCGGCGCATTATCGGCCGCGGCGCCGGGACGGTCCGCCTGCAAGACGACGCCATCGGCACTGCGGCGCACCGCCAGCACCGCATTGAGCACGGCATTGACGGCAATTTTGCGCCGGCGCAGCACCATGACGATCGAATCGACCAGATAAGGCATGTCCTCGTTGAGGATTAACAGGGCGTCGGCCGGGCCGCTGCCGGTATCTGGATCGGCGTAAGGGACGGCGGTAATCTGACAGGCCGGCGTGCGACGCGGGCCGATTTGAGAAAAGGCGCTCCACAGCAAGGGCGCCAGCTGCGGCGGCGCGATGCCGAGCAGATCCTCGTCGTCCACCGCTGCCAGCCAGGCATCGATCAACGACGCCACATATTTGTTTTCCGAAGTGGCCGGGGCACTGGCGGCGGCCATCACGAGATCCTGAGTCCGACTGCGCAAGTCGCGCAACTGCTGCGTCATAGTACATCTCCGTTTTCTATACTGCGTCGCTCAGGCGGCAACTTGTGGTAACCGCCGGGACGACAATCTAGGCAAGGATATCCTGCCTGCAATTGACAAGGCGATTCTACTGCGTATTCATGGTTCTGTTCTTACTGACAAGCGGTGACTCATAAGCGCCGACTTCTTAAGCTCTTAATTTTTGATGCATTTTTACCGGCTACTGGTGCGAGATCTGTCCGAGAAAGGCGCGAATCCGCTCGTTTTCGCAATGGCTGAAAAACTCCTGCGGCGGCGCTTCGTAGAGGATCTGCCCTTTCTCAAAAAATAACACGCGATCGGCCACCTCGCGCGCAAATCCCATCTCGTGCGTGACGACGATCATGGTCATGCCGGAGCTGGCCAGGTCTTTCATCACATCGAGCACTTCCTTGATCATTTCCGGATCGAGCGCGCTGGTCGGCTCGTCGAACAGCATCACCTTCGGATGCATCGCCAGCGCGCGCGCGATGGCCACGCGCTGCGCCTGTCCGCCCGATATCTGGTGCGGATACTTGCGGGCCTGGTCGGCCAGGCCGACCTTGGCCAGCAGGCGCATGGCGTCGGCTTCGGCTTCCTCGCGCGTCGCATTGCGCAGGCGGCGCGGCGCCAGCGTGATGTTGTCGATCACGGTCAGATGCGGGAACAGGTTGAAATTCTGGAATACCATGCCGACTTCGCGCCGCACGGCATCGATCTTCTTGAGGTCGGCATTGAGTTCGATACCGTTGACCACGATGCTGCCGCCATCGTGCGATTCGAGGCGGTTCAGCATCCGCAAAAAAGTCGACTTGCCGGAACCGGAGGCGCCGATGATGACCGCCACTTCGCCCTGGCAAAAACTGGCGGAGACGTCTTTAATCACGTGAAACGGGCCGAAATGCTTGTTGACCTTGGTCGCCACGATCAGCGGCTTGCGGCCATCGGGCGCCGCCATGGCGTGGTCCGCCTTCGCCGGCTGCGGTTGATTCTGCAAGGTCATCAATGGCGCTCCACATCAAGCTGGCGCTCGATGGCGCCGGAAATTTGGGTCATGACCGAAGTCATCAACAGATAAATCACCGCGATCGTGATAAACACCGGAATCGGCTCGAACGAAGCGGCCTGCACGCGGTTGCCGATATTCGACAATTCGACCACCCCGATCACATAGGCCAGGCTGGAATCCTTGAGCAGCGAAACGATGTTGTTGACCAGCGGCGGCAGGGCGATACGCAGGCTTTGCGGAAAGACGACGTCGCGAAAAGTCTGAAATTGCGACAAGCCCAGCGAACGTGCGGCCTCGGTCTGGCCCTTGTGCACGGCCAGAATGCCGGCCCGGATCGCTTCGGCATTGTAGGCGCCGACGTTCAGGGCCAGCGCCAGCACGGCCGAGTTAAATTCGGACAGTTTCAGGCCGAACGGCAGCGCGTAATAGGCAAACATGACTTGCACCAGCAGTGGCGTGCCACGGAAGACCCAGATGTAAAACGTCGCCAGCCAGCGCAGCGGCAGCACTTTCGACAACTTGCACAGCGCCGCCAGCAAACCGAGCACGATGCCGAGCGGACCGGCAATCGCCGTCAGGTAGACCGTGACGCGCGCGCCCTCGGCGAACTGCTGGGCAGCCGGCCCGATCGGATCGGGCATGGCCGACAGCGGAATGGCCAGCAGCCACAAGAAAGCCACCAGCACCGCAACCGCAATCGCGATGGTGACGGCGCTGCGCCTCTGCGGCGACCAGTCAGAGGGAAAGATGCGAGACAATAAGCTAATCGAATTCATTATTTGCAGCGGATGTCTTCTTTGAGATATTTTTCCGACAGCTTTTTATAGGTGCCATCGGCCTGTACTTCGGCCAGCGCCTTGTCGAACGCGGCACTCAAGGTCGGATTGCCGAGCTTGAGGGCGGCCGCGACTTTTTCGACGAACAGGTAGTCGCCGATGCGCAGGCCGGCTTTCGGCGCCGTTTCCAGCGCTTTCTTGACCACGAAACGGTCGGTCACCCAGGCATCGACGCGGCCGTTCATCAGCGCTTGCTGGGCGTCGGTATCGCGCGGATAGTTTTTCACCTCCTTGATGCTGGCCACTTTCTTGACCTTTTCAAAGTAAGTGGTGCCGGTCTGGACCGATACCACCTTGCCCGAAAGGCTGGCGGCAGTATGAATTTGCGGATCCTTGGCAACGATCACGCCGCCGCCGCAATAGACGGGCTGCGTGAAGGCGACCGCCTTGGCGCGCTCGGGGGTGACGGCAAACGAGGCCATGACCAGGTCGAAGCGGTCCTGGCGCAAGCCGGCCAGCAGCGAATCGAAGCCGACCGTTTTCCATTGCACCGTCAGTCCCATTTTCTTGCCGATGGCGTCGCCGAGCTCGATTTCGAAACCGGTCAGCTTGGAACCGTCGAAATAATTAAATGGCGGGAACGCACCTTCAGTGCCGATGACCAGCTTGCCATCGGCCTTGATTTCAGCCAGCGTCCTGGCACCGGCCGCCGGTGCCAGCACGGCGCCGGCCAAACCCAAGGCGGTGGCCAGCAGCGCGGCCAAAATTGATTTATTTCTCACAGATTCTCCTACCGAATGATTGAATGGCGCGGCCAAAGTGCCCGATGACGCAAGCTGTGCGTGCAATTGACACAAGCGCTTGATACCAAAGTGATTGATACAAACGATCGATACAAGCGATCGGCACAAGCGATCGAACAAAACACAGCAAAATTCATGCCCATATCGCATAGTGCGCGATCTGGGGCCGCCGTAGCGCAGCCGGTATTAGAACAGTTAACTGCCAAGTAATCAAACCCGCACTCAGGCATACAGGCCCGGCAAACCGAGAATCGGCTCCAATTCCTGCAGCGCGGTCTCGATTTCGCGCGCCAGCTGGGGGTCGGCCAGATCGGCCGGCGCCAGGCGGTCGCGGTAGTGGCGCTCGACCCAGGCCGTCAGGCGCGCATACAGCTGTTCATCCATGATCACGCCCTGGTGCATGGCCGCCGCCTCGGACGGGCTCAGCGCCACGCGCAGCCGCAGGCAGGCCGGGCCGCCGCCGTTGCGCATGCTCTGGCGCAGGTCGAAGTCGATTAATTCGTCGATCGTGCCGCCATCTTGCAGCAATTGCGCCAGATAACGCTCTACCGCCGCATTTTCACGGCACTCGCGGGGAACCACCAGCGCCATCTTGCCGTCGGGTTTGCTCAGCAATTGGCTGTTAAACAGATAACTGGCGACGGCGTCGGCCACCGGCACCGCCTCGCGCCCGACCCGCACGGCTTGCAACTGCGCCGCGCAGCCGGCCAGCGCCGTGCGCAACGCCTCGATACTGCCGGCCTCATCGGCAAACGCGTCCTCGTGATAAAACAGCAGCTCGCCGTTGCCGACCGCAATCACATCGTTATGAAACACGCCCTGATCAATCACCTGCGGATTTTGCTGGACAAAGACGGTCCGCGCGGGCGCCAGGCCGTGCAGCCGGGCCACCGCCTGCGAAGCCTCGAGCGTCTGCCGGGCCGGATATCGGCGCGGCGCCGGCGCCGCGGCATCGAATTCGACGCGGCCATAGACGAACAGCTCAAGCCCTGCAGCGCCATGCTGCGCGGCCAGCCGCGTATGGTTGGCCGCGCCCTCGTCGCCGAAGGCCGGGGTCGAAGGCAAGGCATCATGCACCACAAAGTGGCGCTGATCGTGAAAAATGGCACGCAAAGCCCGCGCCGCCGAGACGTATTCAAATGCGCGATGCAATTTATTGTTCAAGTTGGCGGGCGTGAAATGAACCCGGCCATCGGCCGTATCAAACGACGGACTGACGGTGGCCGCATTGGCGGTCCACATCGGCGCCCCCGAATAGGCGCAGGCCAGCAACACCGGCGCCTCGCGCCAGGCGCGCGCCAGCAATTCGGCATCGCTGCCGCCAAAGCCGACGCTGCGCAGCAAGGCAAAATTGGGGCGCGCGTGCGGCGGCAAAACGGCTTGCGCAAAACCGCGCGCGGCCAGCGCGCGCATCTTTGCCAGCCCCTGCAAAGCGGCCTGGCGCGGGTTCGATGCGCTCTTGACGTTGTTGAACGAGGCGACATTGCCGAAAGACAAGCCTGCATAATTATGCGACGGCCCGACCAGGCCATCGAAATTGAATTCGCGCGCAGCAGCCATGGTCGCCATCAGAATTCCAGTCCCGGCGACAGCTGGGCCGGCATCTGCAGCGCGCTGTTTTCCACCGACGCCACCGGATAGGCGCAATAATCGGCCGCATAATAGGCGCTCGGCCGGTGATTGCCGGACTTGCCGAGGCCGCCGAAGGGCGCCGTGCTGGCCGCGCCATTGGTCGGCCGGTTCCAGTTGAGAACGCCGGCGCGGACCCGCAACTGGAATTTCTTCCACAGCGCGGCGTCGTCCGCCAGCAGCGCCGCCGACAGCCCGAAGGCGGTCGCATTGGCGGCCCTGAGCGCGGCGTCGAAATCGGCCACGCGAATCACCTGCAGCAAAGGCCCGAACCACTCTTCGTCGGCGATGCCGACGGCGTCGGTGACATCGACAATGCCGGGCGAGACAAAACCGCTGCCGGGCTTCAAATGGCGCATTTCAAGCAGGCTGCGGCCGCCGCAGGCCAGCATTTGCTGCTGCGCTTGCAACAGGCGCCGGGCGACGGCGCTCGAGATCACCGGCCCCATGAACGGTGGCGGCTCGGCGTCGTGCGGGCCGACCACGATCCGCTGGCTGACCTCGACCAGGCGCGCCAGGAAATCGTGCGCCTGCGGCGTATCCTGCACGATCAGGCGCCGCGCGCAGGTGCAGCGCTGACCGGCGCTGACAAAGGCCGAAAATACGGCGTGATGGACGGCGGCGTCACGCTCGGCGACATCCCAGACGACGAGCGCATTATTGCCGCCCATTTCGAGCGCCAGCATTTTTCCAGGCTGGCCGCCGAACTGCTTGTGCAAGGCGCTGCCGGTCTGGCTGCTGCCGGTAAACAAGACGCCGTCCAGTTCATGATTGGCCGCCAGCAGCACGCCGGTATCGCGTCCGCCGTTGAGCAGATTGATGACGCCGTCCGGCGCCCCGGCCTGCTGCCACAACTGCAGCGTCCTGATCGCCGTTTGCGGCGCGTACTCGCTCGGCTTGAAAACGATGGTATTGCCGGCGATCAGGGCCGGCACGATATGCCCGTTCGGCAAATGGCCGGGAAAATTATAAGGACCGAAAACGGCGAACACACCGTGCGGGCGGTGGCGCAGGACCGCATCGCCGTCGGCGACCTGGCTGACGCTGGTGCCGGTGCGTGCGGCATGGGCCTGGATCGAAATATCGACCTTGGCCGCCATCGAGTTCACTTCGCCGCGCGCCTCCCACATGGGCTTGCCAACCTCCACCGAAATCAGGTGCGCCAGTTCGGCGCCGTGAATCTTGAGCAAGTCGCGAAAACGCAGCACCACGGCCAGCCGCTGCTCGAGCGCCAGTTCGGCCCAGTCCTGGAACGCGCGGCGCGCAGCGCCGCAGGCGGCCTCGACGTCGGCGGCCCCGGCCTGATGGCCGGACCACAGCGGCAAGCCGCTGGCCGGGCTCGTGACCTCAAATAGCGGACCGGTGCCGGCGGTCCAGCGGCCGTCGATCAAATGGGTGGCAGCGGAAGCGGAGTGAGCATCAGACATGGCTGGCCTTTCTGGGGTTGAGCGGCAAGGTGCGCACCGGCTCGCCGGCCTCGCACGCCAATAAACGCCGGTCTTCGGCCGACAGGGCGAGCCGGCCATCGTCGACCTTGCGCAGGGCGACGATCATGCGGAAATCCTGCAAATCGGTGTTCGACACCAGCAACGGCTCGACAGCATCATTTGGCAAAGCGGCCTCGACCGTATCGGGAGCGTTGACCACCACCGCCAGTTCGCTGTCGCGGATCGCGCGCAATTCGGAGACCCGCGCCTGCAGCACCGGGCCGGCGTCGAAAATATCGACATAGCCCTCGAAATACATGCCCTCCGCTTCCAGCAGGCGCCGGGCCGGAACGGTGCTCAGGTGGACTTTGCCGATGACGTCTTGCGCCGTCTGCGGCAGATAGGCCACATACATCGGCTGGCGCGGCATCAGTTCGGCGATGAACGATTTCTTGCCAAGGCTGGTCAGGTCATCGGCCTCGGTAAATTCCATCTTGAAGAAATGCCGGCCGAGATTTTCGTAAAACGGCGAACTGCCGTCCTCGGCCTGGTAACCGCGCATTTCGGCGATCAGCTTTTCGGTAAACAGATGCGGAAACTGCGCAATGAACAGGAAACGGCTTTTCGACAGCAGCTTGCCGTTGGTCCCGGTGCGGTAGTCGGCATGCAGGAACAGCGAACACAATTCGGTGCTGCCGGTCAGGTCGTTCGACAGGTACAGCGTTTCCATGCGCGTGAAGACATTGAACTCGCGGCTAGAATGCACCAGCGTGCCGATCCGGTAATTATAGAACGGCTCGGTCAGGCCGACCGCGCCCTTGATCGCGCAGACGCCGGCCAGGCGGCCGCTGCGCGTGTCTTCCATGACAAACATGTAATCGCGCTCGTCCGGCGCGATGGTCTGGGCAAACGAGGCGACGGCAATCGCGACGCGCTCGGCCAGCATCTGACGATCGGGCTTGAGCGTCGTCATGCCGGTGCCGGCCTGACTGGCCAGCTCCAGCAAGGCATCCAGATCCGAGCTCTTTATTGCGCGTACAACCAGCATGGCGACCTCAACAGGATTAATCAGATTTTGACGCAGATGACTTGCTCGCCGGCGGCCACCCCGAGACTGCTGATGGCGTCGAAACTCAGCGGCACGCTGTCGCCGTCTTCCAGCTCGGGCAAAGCACACGTAATGGCGCGGAAATTGCGCTCGCCGGCGCTGCTGATCACGTATTGATGCAAGGGTACATCGAAGCGGGCGGCCGCGTGCAATTCGACCCGGTGCAGCGTCGAGTTGGCAATCGAATTCAAGGCATGCTTGTGCGCCAGCAGAATCGGCCCGCCATCGAAAATATCGATATATTCGTCGGGCTCGAAGCCTTCATCGCTCAACAGGCGAAAAATCGGCTCGCCGGCCGGATGCACCTGCCCCATCGCGGCCTGGGCCTCGCCCGGCAGCAGCGGCACATACACCGGATAATGCGGCATCAGCTCGACGATCATGGTGCGGTTGCGCGCGCCCTCGATGGCGCGCTCGGCATCGAGAAAGTCCATCTGAAAAAATTTACGGCCGAGCGCATTCCAGAACGGCGATTCGCCGCGCTGGTCGAGCACGCCGGCCAGCGCCACAAAAAAACGGTCGCTGAAACGTTGCGGCGCAATGGCCGCAAACAGCAGGCGCGCGCGCGACAGCAGCGCCGCTTCGGCGCCGGCCGGCGGCAGATCGCGCACATAAAAGCTCGACAGCTGGGAATAGGCCGTCAGCTCCGAGCACAGGCTCAGCGCATGCACGCTATGGCTGATATTGAGTTCGCGCGAGACTTGCGGCACGACGTCGTTGCGAAACGCAAAATAAGTGCCATTCGAGCCGGCGGTCGCATAGATGGCCGCGGTGCCGACGATCTCGTCGCTTTTGGTCGAGGCCAGCACGAACAGATAAAACTCTTCATTGGGCATCGTCACCTGCGCCGCGAAGGACGCGATCGATCGCTCCACCGAACGCTCGATCCGTTCGCGCGTCTTCGGCACCGTATGCACGCCAGGCATCGAGACGCCGGCCAGCTGCGTCAGGGCGGCGATGTCGGCAACTTCAACCGGACGAACGACATACATACGGCACTCCCCTCAGATGGCGACAGCAAGAACCGGTGCGGCACAGGCGCACCGGCAAAGCAGCAAACCGGCGATCTTACTTGCCGCTCGAGGCTGCAAGGAAGGCATCGATGCCAAGGCGCATCAGGCGACCGGCTTCGACGATCTGGGCGTCCGACACGATCAGGGCCGGTGCCAGGCGCAGCACGTCGCCGCCGGCGATCAACAGCAACAGGCCCTGCGCCTCGATGGCGCGCGTGACATCCTTGGAGCGTCCCGAGAACTGCTTGGTGACGACCAGCCCTTGCAGCAAACCGACGCCGCGCACTTCGGCGAACAGTTGCGGATAATCGCGCACCAGACCTTGCAGCATCGCCACCAGCTGCACGCCGGCCGCCTTGACGCGCGCCAGAAAAGCCGGTTGCGAAATGATGTTCACCACATTCAGCGCCACCGTCGCCGCCAGCGGATTGCCGCCATACGTGGTGCCGTGGCTGCCGACCGCCAGCGTCTTGGCCAGTTCCTCGGTGGTCAGCATGGCGCCGATCGGAAAACCGTTGCCGAGTGCTTTGGCGGCGGTCAGGATATCGGGCGTGACGCCGTAGCCCATATAGGCGAACAGCTCGCCGCTGCGGCCCATGCCGGACTGGACTTCGTCGAAAATGAGCAGCGCGCCGGTCTGGTCGCACAGCTGGCGCAGGGCCTGCAGGTATTCGCGGGTGGCGGGGATCACGCCGCCCTCGCCCTGGATCGGCTCGACCACCACCGCGCAGACGTCGTCGCCGATGGCGGCACGCGCGGCCTCGACATCGTTGTACGGGATATGGTCGATTTGCGGCGGCAGCGGCTCAAAGCCTTCGGTGTATTTCGCCTGCCCGCCGACCGAGACGGTAAACAGCGTGCGGCCATGGAAAGAGCTGATGCAGGAAACGATGCGCGAGCGGCCCGCTCCGAATTTGGCGTGCGCATATTTGCGCGCCAGCTTGAAGGCCGCCTCATTGGCTTCGGCGCCGGAATTGCAAAAGAAGGCGCGATCGGCGAAGGTGGCGGCGGTCAGCGCCCGCGCCAGACGCAGCACCGGTTCGTTGGTAAAGCCGTTACTGACATGCCACAAGGTATTGGCCTGGCGCGTGAGCGCCTCGACCAGCACCGGGTGGGCGTGACCGAGCGCGGTGACCGCGATGCCGGCGGTGAAATCGAGATAGTGCTTGCCTTCCTGATCCCAGACATCGAGACCGGAACCGCGCACCGGCAACACGTTGCTGGGCGCATAAGTCGGCACCAGCACCTCGTCGAAGGTTTTCCGGCTGACCGGCGCATTGAGCAGCTCGGTGTCGATTTTTTCAGTCACGGTCATAGCGTTCCCCATCCAAGAAAATGATCGCCAATTATAAGAAAAAATCGCTGCCGGCGCTTTGGCAAACGCGACAACAATTTTCATATTTGTTCAGGCCGGCACGCGCCCGAGCGGCAAGCCGCGCTCCGCTCAGTCCGGCGGGCGGCGCTGGCGCTGTTCGCGCGGCGTCATGCCGAACAGCGTGCCAAAGGCCGTCGAAAAATGCGAGCCGGAAGAAAAACCGCACATCAGGCCGACCTGCACAATCGAATGATGGGTCTCGATCAAGAGCTGGCGCGAGCGCTGCAGCCGCAGCTCGAGGTAATAACGTGAAGGCAGGGAGCCCAGGTATTGCTTGAACAGGCGTTCGAGCTGGCGGCGCGACAGGCCGACCAGCTGGGCGATGTCGTCGGCCGCCAGCGGTTCTTCGATATTCGATTCCATCAAGGCCACCGCTTCCGCCAGTTTCGGCTGGCTGGCGCCAAAGCGCGCCTGCAGCGCCACGCGCTGGCGTTCGTCGGCGCCGCGCACGCGGTCCACGCACAGCGCTTCCTGCACCTGCGATTGCACGGCGGCGCCGAAACAGGCCAGCAACAGGCCGAGCGCAAAATCGACGCTGGCCGCGCCGCCGCAACAAGTGAGGCGATTGCCATCGACTTCATACAGATGCGGGGTCAGTATCACGCGCTCGCACACGCCGTCCAGGCCATCGGCGCAGTCGCCATACAGCGACCACGGCAGGGCTGCCCGCAGGCCTTCCATCTGGCCGGCACGCACCAGCCACAGCACGGCAGCGCCGACCGCGCCCCAGTATTGGGCCTGCTGGCAGCGCTGCAGGGCCAGCTCGCGCCAGGCCGGCTCCTGCAAAGCACAAGCGATCTCGTCCGCCACCAGCAACACGATCTGATAATCGTGCGCGGCCGGCACCGCGGCCAGTTGCGCAGCCCCGGCCACCTCCACTTGCAGCCGCCCGGCGCCAAGCAGGCGCGCCGCCAGCCGCCATGGCTGGGCCAGACCGGCCAGCGCCAGGCTCGGGCCGCCGGCAGCGGCCGCCTCTGCCGGATTGAGGGCGGCATCGATCAGCAAGATGCGCAGCGGCGCATCGTGCCCGAGTTTGGCGAGACTGGAAAATGGCATCGTGCTGATTTCTCGGCGTCAGTCGAGGGCCACGGCGGCCGGCACCGCGGCCGGCTGACGCCCCTGCCACTGGCTGACGATCATGCCGCCGATCAGCAGCGCCGCGCCGCATACGGCGCGCGCCGACATGGTTTCGCCGATCCAGAAATAGGCGGCGACGGCCGCGCATGCCGGCTCCAGCGCGTAAATGACGGCCGCTTCGTTGGCGCTGGTGCGGCGCTGGCCCCAGGTCTGCAGCGATATGATGGCGGCGGTGGCCACCACGCCGAGGTAGACCAGGCTGTCGGCATGCAGCGCCAGGCCGCGGCCGATATAGGCCAGATAGCCGCCGGCGCCGATGGCGATGCCGGCCGGCGCGCGCGGCAAGTCGATCGCCAGCCAGAGGCCGGCGCACAGGGCCACCGTCAGGATTTGCACGGCCGTCAAACGCAGCGGCGCGCTGCTTTTATGGCTGAAACGATCGAGCATATAGACATACGCGGCAAACAATACCGAGCCGCCGAAGGCGAGCGTGTCGCCGCGGCTCCAGGCGCCGCCGTCCCAGCACAGGGCGAACAGCCCCATCACCGCCAGCGCGATGGCGGCGATGATGCGGCGCTCCGGCAGCTTGCCGGCCGCAATGCCGATCAGCGGCACCAGCAAGACATTCAGACCGGTGATGAAGGCATTGCGATTCGCGCTCGTCAGCGCCAGCCCTTCAACTTGCAGCAAGTAACAAAGAAACAATATCAGCCCCAGCACACCGCCGCCAACCCAGTCGGCACGCGTGCTGCGCCACAAAAACGGCGACAACAGGAGCGCCGCCAGTAAAAAACGGATGAAAATAATCGAGACAGGAGGAAAATAAGCGCTTAACTGCTTAACCGCAGGAAAAGTCGTGCCCCATACCAGCGTCACACATAGCAATGCAAAAATACCCTGGAGACGAGGCGGCATGGTGAAATCTCGGAAATGGATGGGATGGTGAATGCTGATCGGCGCGGCGATCACAGGAAATTGGTGTAAGGTTACCATTTTCATCGGGTGCTGCAAAGGCGCATGGCCGCTGGGCACGATGGAATGGGGCGCCGGGCCGGCCTTGGCATTATAATAGTACTAACACAAACTAATTTCTAAAAATTAATTCTTCACGACTTCATTCATAACACTAGCCACGAAGCACCAATCCCATGACAGAACGCTATTTACGCAGTGTGCGCCTGCTGGCCCAATGCATGCAGGGCTTTGAACGCCACTCCAATGAACATGTCCGCCGCTTCGACCTGACGCCGCCGCAATTCGACATCATCGCCACGCTCGGCAATACCGAAGGCATGTCGTGCAAAGAACTCGGCGACAAGACCCTGATCACGAAAGGAACCCTGACCGGCGTCTTGAATCGTCTCGAAGAAAAAAAACTGCTCGAGCGCATACGCAGCAACGACGACCGGCGCTCGATCTTCGTGCGCCTGACTGCCGCCGGCCAGCAACTGTTCGAGACCGTCTTTCCGCAAGTGATAGCGGAGGGGAAACTGCTATTTGCCGATTACGACGAACAGCAATTCGCCGAACTGGAGCAGCAATTGACGCGCCTGAAACAGCGCATCGATGCAAAAGGGGCAGCCTGAGCTGCCCCTTGTTGACCGCGTAACGCGGACTGAACTACCGCGGCATCAAACCACGGCGCCGTCGGTATCGTCCTTGACCTTGACCGGCTTGACCAGGTCTTCGCGCTTCACGCCGAGCCACATGGCCACGGCCGCCGCCACGAACACCGACGAATAGATACCGAAGCAGATACCGACAGTCAGCGCCACGGCGAAGTATTCGAGCGTCGAACCGCCGAGGAACAGCATCGACAACACCATCATCTGCGTACAGCCATGGGTGATGATGGTGCGCGAAATGGTGCTGGTGATGGCGCCGTCGATCACTTCGTGCACCGACGATTTGCGATGGGTGCGGAAGTTTTCGCGGATCCGGTCGAAAATGACCACCGATTCGTTGACCGAGTAGCCGAGTACCGCCAGCACCGCCGCCAGCACCGTCAGCGAGAACTCCCACTGGAAGAAGGCGAAGAAACCGAGAATGATGACCACGTCATGCAGGTTGGCGATGATGGCCGCCACCGCGAATTTCCATTCGAAGCGAAAC
>JAIZVZ010000160.1 GCA_021768485.1 Oxalobacteraceae bacterium
CGACAGGCTGGTCAGCTTGGAGACTGAATCAGTGGCCGCGTCGATCCCGGTCTCCAGCGCGTCGGACGCCGCGGTGTAGGCGTCATTGAGCACCGATTTTTGGGCGTTGATCACAGTGCTCACCGCCGCATAGGCCTTGCTCATGTCGTCAAGGGCGGTCTTTGACGCCGTGGCTGCCGCCTGCGCGTCCCACAGCGCCTTGGTGGCCTCGGCGAGCGCCGGCGCCATGCCTGCCAGCGCTGCGACGTGCTGGCGCTCCAGCAGTGCTGCGGCGGCCGCCTTGTCGCCGGTGACGTCATACAGCTGCGACTGGAGGTCGAGGATGTCGGCGGCCTGCTGAGCGGCCTGCACCTGGTCGTAGAGCGCCAGGTTGGAGCCATCGATCGCGGCACGCGCCTTGTCCGCGAGCTGAACCTGCGTCATCGTCAGTTCGTCGAGCTGGTCCTGCAGATCGGTTCGTTCATCCGCGATTTCCTGCTCGGACTTCGTCAGGTCGACCGTCGCGGCGTGGGTCTTCGCGAATGCGGCTTCCAAGGCCATGAGCGCGGCGTACTGCTGCGCTCCAGCCTCGGTCGTCAGTGCGCCCGAATTCACCAGGCCGAGCACATACTCCTTGAATTTGTCGCGCGTATCCAGGCTCTGGAGGCCCATCGCGGCCAGCTGCTCGGTAACGTACTTCTGCACCGGCGCCAGCTGCTCCGCCTTGGTGAGATAGTTCTCGGCAAAGTCGCTGGCATCGGACGCCAGCTCATCGATACCGCCGGCGAGTTCGATCAGACGCTCGCGCGCCTCGACGCTGGCCAGGCCGGTGGCGCCGAAGGTACCACCGATCGATTCCAGAACAGAATCCAGGTTGGCGTAATCGGTGGCGATGCGGGTCAGGGTTTCGAGATAGCCTTCACCGACCTGCTGGAACTGCTCCAGGCCGCCGATGGTGTACTGGGCCATCTGGTCGCCGAGCTTGGAGAACACGGCCTCCAGCGCATCCTGAAGATCATCCCCCGACAGATCCTTCAGGCTCACGTCGCCGATGTCGACCACGAACGAGTTCAGTTTTTCCGTGAACTCGTCGCCGGACACGCCGATCAAGGTGGCGGCCGCCTTCACGCCGTCAGCCATCGAGACGATGACGGCCGTGATCTGGCGATTCGCCTCGTCGCTCACATCGCTCGTGCTGGTGCTGTATTTGTCGCTGCTGAACCAGCCGCCGGAAGTCTTGATTTCCGCATAGGACTTGATCTTCGCGCCGGAGGCAATAATGTCGGCCAGCTGCGTGGGCGACATGGTGATACCGGAATCCGCGACGGACTGCTTGCCGCCGAAGATCGAGGTCGCGATGCTCCCGATGATCGGGATATTTTTCGCCATCAGGCCGACCAGCGCACCGATGGCGGTACCGATCGGACCAAATACCGATCCGATGGCGGCGAAGGTGCCGACTTGAATCGACTTCGTGGCCGTCCCATTGTTGCTATTGAGCGTACCGACATCCGGCGCCGTGACGTCGGTGGTCTGCACCAGCAGGCTGGCAAAGCTGCTGATCTGGCTGTCGATACTCTTCAGCGAAGCGGTCATCGCGGCGGTGTGCGACAGCTCGATGCTCGAATTGGCGGCAGACAGCTCAATGGAACGCGCGATGGAGTTCGATTTCGCGCTGGAGTCGCCCAGCACCGAGCCGGTACCCTGCGACGCCTGGCGCTGCTCGGAGACGCTGGCGCTGCTGCCGCTACCGCCGAAAACGGCGTAACCGAGGCCGGCCATTACCGCCGCCATGGCGGCCATGCGAGCCCAGGCCGAGTATGGATCGCCTTGCGCCTGGGTGGCGACGCCGACAGCGGCCGCCGACGTACCCTTGACAGCGTCGGCGGCGACCTGCGTTGCGGTACCGCTGGCCACCGCAGCGGCTTTCGTCGCTTCGCCGGCCACGGTGGCGGTAGTCACGCTAGTGATGCCGAACAGCTTGCGGGTCATCGACTCGATGGCCATCGCCATTTCGACGGCGCGATACGCCTTCTCGGCGGCCTGCATCGTCTTGTAGCCCTTGGAGTTCTCGCCAAAGAACCCCTTTGCAGCGCTGGCCATGTCGCCGTACGACTTGACCTGCGCCTGGCTGCCGGCCAGCTGCGCGCGCTGGATCGCATCGAGCTTGTCCGGATCGTCGTCGGCGATGATGTTGCCCTTGGCGTCCAGCAGCGCGCCCTTGCGGTCACGCTTGTAGATGGCG
>JAIZVZ010000034.1 GCA_021768485.1 Oxalobacteraceae bacterium
CAGACTGCCGGCAGTCTGCGCCGGCTCAGCCTTGTCGGTGCCGAACTCATAAAAATTATTATAGGTGCTGGCGTCGCGAAACGGCGTCTGCTTGTCGGCCAGCGCGTATTGCGCATTGCTGCGGGCGGCCAGCCGGGCCAGCGGCGCGCTTTGCGGGGCGGCGCCGGCGTGCTCGAGCAGAGCGCCGCCGGCCAGCGCGCCAACCGCCATTTTTTCCATGAAGCTGCGGCGCGCCTCGAACACGGCTTGCGGCGTAATTTCGGAAGACAAGGGATGCTCGATGCCATTGACACTACGCTTGATCAACATATGCGATTCCAGACTAAAAAAGAAAAATGGCCACAGCGCTCGCCAGCCGCAGCCAGACAAGTCACCCCATCATCATACCGATACCGGGCGGTTGCCGCGCCGGCGCTCGCCGATGCCAGCCGATGCCGCCGAGACTCTCGCCGAGACTCGCCACTACTCGCCGCTACTCGCCGCCACCTCAGTGACAGCGCCGCCTCATGCCCGGGCGGCGTGCCAGACGTTTTTAAAGCCGTCCCCTACTTTATCGCCGGGAATCTGGTCTTTGGCGAACTGATACAAAGGCTTACCTTTATAGGCCCATTGTTTCTTGCCATCGTCGCGTGCAATCACACTGTAGTCGCCGCTGCCGATATCGTTGTCTTGCGCAATCAGCGGCGGCCAATTGCTGGCGCAGGCGCCGTTGCAGCTGCTCTTGGCATCGTGATCGCCATCGAAGATATACAGCGTCATGCCGGCCGTCGTCGTCAGCACGCCGCCATCAACGCGGGTGGGCGCCTCAGCCCGGCTGGCGCCGGCCGCCAGCGCCAGCACCACGGCAAAAAACCATGTCGAAAATGTCGTCGTTTTCATTGTCGAATCCCTCAAAAGGTGGAAACAAGCCAAAGGAAAAACTCCGCGAACAAATCGTTTCAAGACCCATGGAATATAGCAGATTGCGCAAATTGCCATCGGCGCGGCCGGCGTTGCTCCTGTGAGCGCGCAAAAAGGGCGAAAAAAAAGCAGCGCTCAGGCGCTGCCTTTGTTTATTCTGCCCTCAAGCATCAGAGCGACAGAGCCTGCCGATTATTGCTGGCAGGCATGGAACGGCAATGCAATCAAACCTAGCGCATGCCGGCAATATAATCGGCCACCGCTTTCATCTCATCGTCAGACATGCGCTTGGCAATCGTCAACATTTGCGCACTATTCTTGCGGCTACCGGTGCGGAAATTGGTCAGCTGGGCAATCGTGTAATCCTGGTGCTGGGCACCGATGCGCGGATATTGATCAGGGATGCCGGCGCCGGTCGGACCGTGACACGAGGCGCAGGCCGGAATATTTTTCTCGGCGATGCCGCCGCGATAAATCTTCTTGCCGAAATCGATAGTGTCCTTGTTCTTGGCGGCGCCCGACTTGATTTGCTGGCGCGCCAGATAGGCCGCGACATTTTTGATGTCGCTATCATTGAGCGCCTTGGCAAACGTCGTCATCACCGGCTGGGCGCGATCGGGGCCCTTGAAATTGGCCAACTGCTTGCTCAGATAAACTTCATGCTGCCCGGCAAGTTTGGGATTTTGCACAATCGTTGAATTGCCTGCCGCGCCGTGGCAAGTCACGCAGGCGATGATGCCGCGCCCGGCATCGCCATTGCTGTACAGCGCTTCGCCCTTGGCAGGATCGGCCTTGGCGGCAGCGCCATGGGCAGCGGTCGTTTCAGCGGCTCCGGCTGCGCACGAAATTGTCAAACAAGCAAGAAACAAGGATTGGACTAGCGAGATGGACGGACGATTCATTCACACACCCTGAGACTGAAGTTGATGGAAAAAGTCGACTTTGCCAAGAAACTGAGGCAGCGCTACACAACAAACCAGCACCCAAGCCGCGCTCGCCGCCGGCAACGGGCCAGCAGGCAAAGGCAGTGCGCCAATTGACAACCCCTTATTGTACAATAGCTTCCTGGCGTTTTCGCTCCCTTTTATTGCAATTCATCCTCATTCCATGTCCAAACTCTGGCAAGCACGCTTTTTCACTACCGCAAATCATCTTCGTGACTTGCCACAAACACAAGTTCCGGAAATCGCTTTTGCGGGGCGTTCGAACGCCGGCAAGTCGACTGCCATCAATATTCTGTGCAATCAAAAAGGACTGGCTTTCGCCTCCAAGACGCCGGGACGCACCCAGCACATCAATTATTTTTCGATCGGCGGCGCCATCGTCAGCCAGCATCGCAAGGAAGAAACCAAGGTCGATGAAATCGAGGCGCTACTCGTCGATTTGCCCGGTTATGGCTACGCGGAAGTGTCGGGCGCGGCCAAATTGCACTGGCAACAATTGCTGGGCGACTATGTCCAGCAGCGCGAACAATTGGCCGCGCTCATCCTGATCATGGATTCGCGGCGCCCGTTTACCGAACTCGATTTGCAAATGCTGCAATGGTTTGCGCCGACCGGCAAGCCGATTCACTGCATCCTGACCAAGGTCGACAAACTGAACCGCAACGATGCCACCAATGCGCTGCGCATGGCCAATACGGTGCTGGCCAGCTATGTCGATGAAAACGACCAGCCATTTCCCTTTACCGCCCAATTGTTTTCCTCCTTAAAACGCATCGGCATCGAGGAAGCCAGCGACAAAATCCTCGAACTGGCCGGTCTGGCGGGCGACGGGCACGATGCGGCAGCGGCGCTGCCGGACAGCCTGCTCGGCGAGATTGACGACGACGAGCAATAAAAAGACCGCGTGAAACAAAAGAGTAGAATGCAGGGCGCACACGCAGAAAGGGCGGCCTGAACCGCGCTGGCGCGCCGAGCACCGCCCCGACATATCTACCTATCATCGTTTTTTTGGAGTTTTCATGTCCAACCCGATCACCAAGTCCGGCTCGTCCGCCCCATTTCCGGCCCTGCGCATGCGGCGCATGCGCCACGATGCCTTTTCGCGCGCGATGATGCGCGAAACCGTCATGACGCCGGCGGACCTGATTTATCCCGTCTTTATTCTTGATGGCCAAAACCAGTGCGAGAAAGTGGCCTCGATGCCAGGCGTCGAACGGCTCTCGATCGACCGCCTGCTGCCGGTAGCCGAAGAATGCGTGGCACTGGGCATTCCGGCGCTGGCGCTGTTTCCCGTCATCGCCACCTCGCTCAAGACCGCCGACGGCGTCGAAGCGACCAATCCGGACGGCCTGGTGCCGCGCGCGGTGCGCGAACTCAAGCGCCGCTTTCCGGAGCTGGGCATTCTCACCGACGTCGCGCTCGACCCCTACACCAGCCACGGCCAGGACGGTTTGCTCAATGCCGCCGGCTATGTGCTCAACGACGAGACCTGCGCCATGCTGGTACGCCAGGCACTGGCCCAGGCCGAAGCCGGGGTCGACATCGTGGCGCCATCGGACATGATGGATGGCCGCATCGGCGCCATTCGCCATGCGCTCGAATCGCACAAATACATCAATACCCGCATCATGGCCTATTCGGCCAAATACGCCTCGGCCTTTTACGGCCCTTTCCGCGATGCGGTCGGCTCGGCGGCGACGCTCGGCAAAAGCGACAAGAACACCTACCAAATGGACCCGGCCAACAGCGACGAAGCGCTGCGCGAGGTGGCGCTCGACCTGGCCGAAGGCGCCGACATGGTGATGGTCAAGCCGGGCATGCCTTATCTGGACATCGTGCGCCGCGTCAAGGATGAATTCAAGGTGCCAACCTTTGCCTATCAGGTCTCCGGCGAATATGCGATGCTCAAGGCCGGCGCCCAAAATGGCTGGATCGATCACGACAAGACCATGATGGAAGCGATGCTGGGCTTTAAGCGCGCCGGCGCCGATGGCGTGCTGACCTATTTCGCGCGCGACGTCGCCCGGCTGTTGAAAATGCATTGGTAGATTGGCGCGCGGGAGGCAATACGGAAGCAGATCTTCTCTATTGCACATTGCAGTCGATTCTTATAACTCGTAAATCTTTGTAAGAGTTTAAGAATAAGCATTGGGACACTTTTATAGTCACTATGCTTTCTGCATTCTTCCCTCCCCAATCTGTTAGTGGGTTGGCCCACGCAAACTCGGTTTCGTGGGCTTTTTTTTTATCCGAAAAGAGTTATTCCATGCACATACGACAGTTTTCACTCCTGGCGGCCGGCATCGGCGCCACCTTCGCCTCGCTGCTCACGCCATTGGCCCAGGCCGCGCCCGTCATGGCCCTCAGCATCGAAAACTTGATGCCAATGGCCCCCGACTTCAAGAAATCACTGAATTTGAACGCGAATCAGCAATTGCTTTGGCAACAGGTCGACAGCCGCACCCGGGCCGCCATGCGTGCGCGCCAAATGCGCCGCGATGCCTTGCAAGAGACACTGAAAAAGGATTTGAGCGACCCCAAATTGGAGTTGCGCGACGCCGCCAAGAAGCTGGACGCCGAAGCCGAACTCAGTCATCTGGAAGACCAGCAATTGCGCGAACTGTGGCTGACCGTCAACGATGCCCTCGACGACGGCCAACGGGCCAAGGTCATCCAGTTTTTCGCCGATCAGCTGCAGCGCGACTTGCATGGCGAAGCACCGAAACACGAAGCCAAACGCTCTGAAGGCGGGCCCGGCGGTCCGGGCGGCCGCGGCGGCATGGGCGGCGGCATGGGGGGTAACGGCGGCAGCAGCAGCATGACCGGCAGCAGCGGTAGCGGCAGTATCGGTCTGGGCACTATCGGCATCGGCAATAATTAAGACGGCAGAATTAAGACTGCCTCGCTTCCTAAAAAAAAAGCTGCGTCGCGATGAGCGCCGCAGCTTTTTTTTTCGACCGCCCGCCGCAGCCGCACAGGCCCAGCGGCCGGCTAACTCTTGGCCGTCAGCGAGGGATGCTCGGGGAAAAACTCATGCAGCAAGAAATTTTGCAGCATCAGGCTGTCTTGCACCCGCGCACTGAGCGTGACATTGCGTCCGAGCCGGTGTGATTCCCAGACAAATTCGTCGGTCTTGTGCTGACGAATGATTTCGATCATTTTCTTGACCACCGCCACTTCGATATCGCGTTCGTTGCCCTGCTCGACCTTGATCAGCTGACTCCAGTTATGCTTGAAATTGGTGTTCCAGCCACGAAAACTGATTTCGGCATGGTCAAATGTTTTGTTGCGGACCTGAAACATCCCACCCGCATCTTCGCGATCCTGGCCGGCGCCGACCGCCCGCGCGATATTGGCGCGCGCAATCCGGTTGGCGCGCTGGCCTTCGCTTTCCTCTTGTTCGCCCGACGCATTCGGCGGCTGTTGCGCGGCGCGCCGGCGGCGGGCAGCATCGATTTGCGCCATCATGTCTTCCGGCGGCGCCTCGGCCTTGGCGACTACTTGCGGAGCATTAATACTTTGCGCCGTAATCGTCGGTGCCGGCGGTTGCCGGTGCACCAGCACTTGACGCGGAGCATTCGGATTCGGCACCGTCACCGTCTGCTTGATCGATTTTCGCGGCGTACGCTTGGCAACGGCCGTCGGCTTGTTGACCGACATCGGCCGCACATAGGTGATCATGCCGCCGCGCACATGCGTACGCTCGAAAAACATCGTATGCTTGAGCAAAAACCATAGCAGCACGGCATGCACCAAGATAATGATGGTGATCGCCAGCGGCCCGGTACGGCGCCGTTGTCCATAGATCAAATAGGGATTGTCTGCATAGGCGGCCATACGCACCGTCTTCGCCATGGCGACGGTCGCCTCAAACGCGGAGCGAGTTGTAATTGACTGATCTTGCAAAATGAAAAAATTCCTAGATAAAAACCGCCTGTTCACGCGTCGTCGTCACCACGCCAAGGCTAGGCCTTTTTGAGCATTTTAACAGCAAGGCCAGGGAGCTGGCCACGCGACAATCTTGCGCCGCCAATATACAGATTATATTGCTCAAGCCTATAAGAAGAGCGACTTGAGCATTGTAATCAAATGTATCCGGACTTCGCTGCGCCCGATCTCACTTTTTGTAACGTCTTGTAGCGCGCAGCCACAAGGCCGGCGCCAGACGCTAAAATTGTCGGCAAGCATAGGCATCGTTTTGCCTGCCGCGCTGTTCTCCCTTTGCTCTTGCGCCGCCGGCGAGATCGACCATATTCGATGAATAGATGCTCTCTTTTTGCCCTGCTGACCACGCTGGCGTCGACCGCCGCCGGTGCCGCCAGGGCCGGCGAGACGCCGGCGGCCGCGCCGGCAGACAGCCTGTCGCAGCTGGTCCAGGCCCAGCTTGCCGCGCCGCCGACGCCCTCACCGGCTTCTGACCCGCCATCCGTCCCGGCGTCCGAACAGCTGCCGACGCCGCCCGGCGGCAGTGAAGCGCCCGCTCAGCCCGCCGCCACGGCGCCGGCCAAAACCGCGCCGCGTCCGCAAAACGGCGAAGCGCGCCTGCCGGCGGCAAATACCGTCACTGTCAGCGCCAGCCGGCCCGACGACATGGGCATGCGCCAGCAGTCGACGGCGGCAAAAATGATTTTCGGACGCGAAGAGCTCGACCGCAACGGCGACACCAGCGTGGTCGAAGTGCTCAAACGCCTGCCCGGCGTGACCATTGGCGGGCGGCCCGGACGCGGCAGCGACATCCGCATGCGCGGCATGGGCGGCGGCTACACCCAGATCCTGATCAATGGCGAGCGTATTCCGCCGGGCTTTTCCATCGAGACGCTGTCGCCGGACCAGATCGAACGCATCGAGATCATGCGCGGCCCGGTGGCCGAATACAGCACGCAAGCCATCGCCGGCACCATCAATATCGTGCTGCGCGAGGATGCCGGGCCGCTGCTGCAGCAGCGGCCGCAATTGCGGCTCTCGGACAGTGTCGAAAATGGCCGCCATGCACCGAATGTCTCGTTTTCGCTGCCAGGCGGAGAAGCGGTCGGCCTGGCCTATCTATTGTCGGGCAATCTCTACGAAAACCGCCAGCTTAACGCCAGCACCACCGATCTGCTCGGCGTCGACACGAACGGCCAGCCTAACCTGATACGCAATACGGTCACTGCCAGCGACAGCAGCAATCGCGGCATTCAACTGACGCCGCGCTTTTCCTATCATTTTGCCGGCCCCGACACCCTGGTTTTCCAGCCGTTTCTGGTGCAATCGAAAAGCCAGACGCATAGTTACAACACCATGCTGCAGCCGCTGGGCACCGACGCCCAGCCGTATGCCAGCGCCAACTCGCAGGCCGAGGCCGACAGCTCGATGGCGCGCTTGAATCTCAACTGGACCCACCGCGAACGCGAAGGGGTCAAAATCGAATTGCGCGCCAATCTCGGCCTTAACCATTCGAGCTCGACTTCGCATGGCCTGCAGTACGATAGCGACGGCGTATTACGCGACCGCATCGACGACACCAGCAACACCAAGGCCAACAACAGCACCGTCAGCGGCAAGTACAGCACGCCGTTCGGCAATGGCCATACGCTGGCCTTTGGCAGCGATATCGAATCGAGCCGCCGCACCCAGACCAACACCTCGACCGATAACGGCGTGGCCCAGTATCCGGAATCGGGCGACTCGCTCAATGCCTCGAGCCGCCGCCTTGCCGGCTTTGCCCAGGACGAGTGGGATATCAACAAACAATGGTCGACCAATCTGGGCCTGCGCTGGGAAGGCATCAAGACCACCAGCAGCACGCTCGGCGACAGCAGCAATATCAGCAGCGTCTGGAGCCCGGTGCTGCATGCCGTCTACCGCCTGCCCGACAGCAAGAAGGACCAGGTGCGCGCCAGCCTCACGCGCAGCTACCGCGCGCCGAGCCTGGCCGACATGATCGCCACTCCCAGCCTGTCGCGCGCCAACAGTGCCGTCTCCCCCGACCGCTACGGCAACCCGGCGCTGCAGCCGGAGCTGGCGACCGGCGTCGAGCTGGCGTTCGAACACTATCTGACGCGAAATGGCATCTTCAGCGCCAATCTCTTTTCGCGCAATATCAGCAACCTGATGCGGCGCGAAACCAGTTTCGACAGCAGCTTGCAGCGCTGGGTCTCGCGCCCGATCAATATCGACAAGGCGCACGCCACCGGCATCGAACTGGAAGCGAAATTCCAGGTCACCGAATTTTTCCCGGAAGCGCCGGCAATCGATATACGCAGCAATTACAGCCATTTCTGGTCGCGCGTGGATGGCATCTACGGCGCCAACAACCGGCTCGAAGGCCAGCCCAAGCAGACCGCCAACCTCGGCTTCGACTATCGGCTGCGCTCGCTGCCGCTCACTTTCGGCGCCGGCATCAACTACACGCCGGCCTACGACGTCCAGACCAGCAATAGCGCCTCGACCAGCGCCGGCATCAAGCGCCAGTACGATGCCTACGCTTTATGGAAGCTCTCGCCGCTGACCAATCTGCGCCTGTCGGCCAGCAATCTCGACGCCAACGACTTTTATTCGGCCAGCCAGGTCATCTTAAATGGCGTCAATCAGCGCACCGACACGCTGGCCCGCACCTATACCATCTGGAACCTGAAGCTGGAAATGAAGTTATGACGTTTGCCTGGCCGCCGGTGTAAAATCGCGGGGGCCCTCGGCCGGCGCCCGCATTGCGATTGCCGGCGCCGCCGAGAGCCCTTTATTTTTGCGCGCACAATCGCTCTTGCCGCGCCGGCCACCGGAATTACCATGTCACCAGTCCTGCTGTTTTTCATCGTCCTCGCGTATTTTGCCCTGTTGCTCGGCGTAGCCTGGCGCACTTCGCGCAACTCGACCAACGACACTTTTTTCATCGGTAACAAAAGCAGCAACTGGATGCTGGTCGCCTTCGGCATGGTCGGCACCTCGCTGTCGGGCATCACCTTCATCAGCGTGCCCGGCGCGGTCGGCGCCACTGCGTTTTCCTATCTCCAGATTACGCTCGGCTATGTGATCGGCTATGTCGTGGTCGCGCTGGTCTTGCTGCCCTTATATTACCGCCTCAACCTGACCTCGATTTACCGCTATCTCGACCAGCGGCTAGGCCGGCGCGCCTACCAGACCGGCGCCTCCTTCTTCATCCTCTCGCGCACGCTGGGCGCCACGGCCCGCCTGTATCTGGTGATCCGCATCCTGCAAGACGTGATTCTCGACCGCCTCGGCGTGCCGTTCTGGCTCAGCGCGCTGGTCATCCTGCTGATGATCGTACTCTACACCTACGAAGGCGGGGTCAAGACCATCGTCTGGACCGACACCTTGCAGACCACGTGCATGCTGCTGGGCTTGCTGATCTGCGTCGCCGTGCTGCTCAACCGCCTCGGTCTGTCGTTCTCGGGCAGCCTGGTGCAGATGCAGCAGCACGGTCTGTCGACGATTTTTTCAAGCGATATCGATAGCAAGAATTTTTTCGCCAAGCAGATCCTGGCCGGCATCGTCATCACGATTGCCATGACCGGCATGGACCAGGAAATGATGCAAAAAAATATTTCGGTCAAAACGCTCGGCAATTCGCAAAAAAACATGCTGTCGCTGGCGTTGATCTTATTGGTCGTGATTTCGCTATTCCTGTTTTTGGGCGGCCTGCTCTACCTGTATGCGCCGCTGGCCGGCATCGAGGTCAGCGGCGACAAACTGTTTCCGGCCGTCGTCTTCGGCACGCTGCCGGCCATCGTGCAGATTATTTTTGTGATCGCGCTGATTTCGGCGCTGTTTCCCAGCGCTGACGGCGCCATCACGGCGCTGACCTCGACTTTTTGCATCGACATTCTCGGCCGCCGCCCGCAGCATGACGAAGCGGCGCAAAAGCGCATCCGCCACCGCGTTCATCTGAGCTTCGCCGCCTTGTTTCTGCTATTGACCATGGTCTTCAAATGGGCCGACAACCCCAGCATGATCGGCGTGATCCTGAAACTGGCGGCCTATACCTATGGCCCGCTGCTGGGCCTGTTCGCCTTTGGCATCGCGAGCCGGCGCCAGGTGCGCGACACCCTGGTGCCGCTGGTCGCGCTCGCCGCTCCCCTGCTGTGCTGGCTGATCGACAGCAACCAGGCGCGCCTGTTCGGCCACTACCAGGTCGGACTCGAACTGTTACTCATTAACGGCATGCTGACGTTTGCCGGCCTGTGGCTGATTTCCACCGCCCCGGCGCTTGAGGCGCCAGGCGCGCCACAGCCGTCCCCTTCAACCCATCTGGAGCACTTATCATGACAAGTCTGGCGAGCGCCTATCCCGGCATCCATTTCAACTCGGTCACCTTCACCGCGCTCGAGGCCGGTCCGCGCGTGATCATTACCGGCGCCGTGCACGGCAATGAAATCTGCGGTACCGCCGCCATCAGGCGCGTGATCGAAGAAATCAATGGCGGCCTGCTGACGCTCAAGGCCGGCCTGGTCACCTTTGTGCCGACCACTAATCCGCTGGCCTACGCCAAGGGCCAACGCAGCGGCGAGCGCAACCTGAACCGCAACCTGTACCCGAATCCGGAACCGAAGGATTTCGAAGACCTCGTCGCCAATTGGCTCTGCCCTTTACTGGCGCAACACGAGGTCTTGCTGGACCTGCACTCCTTCCACGCCATGAACGAACCGTTCGTGATGGTCGGGCCGGCCGATAACGACGGCCCGCTGCAGCCGTTCAAGCATGCGGCCAAGGAAAAAGCGCTGGCGCGCCAGCTCGGCGTGCAGCGTTTTGTCGACGGCTGGCTGGCCACCTACGCGCGCGGCGTCGCCCGGCGTCAACAGGAAGCGGCGCAGCGCAAGAACAACGGCGAGAGCAGCAGCAAAAGCGAGCTGCTCAACACCGATGTCCGCTATGGCGTCGGCACCACCGAATTCATGCGTTCGACCGGCGGTTATGCGCTCACGCTCGAATGCGGCCAGCATAAGGATCCGCAGGCGCCGCATGTGGCGTATCGCGCCATCATCAATGCCCTGAGCTTTTTGGGTGTGCTCGAACAGCCCAAGCACGCGCAACCGGCCGACCAGAACGCGCCGATCGAATCGCTCAGCATCCATGAGGTGATCGACAAGGTGCATGTCGAGGACAGCTTCAGCCGGACCTGGGGCAGCTTCGACCAGATCAAGCAAGGTGAACTGATCGGCACCCGCCACGACGGCACGCCGGTCGTCGCCGCCGCCGACAGCATCATCATGTTTCCGGATAAGGGCGCGCAAGCCGGCGCCGAATGGTTTTATCTGGCCCAGCGCAACGCCTGATGACGATCTGACGGACGATGGCGGCGCAGGTGCGGCGCCGCCACCGCCTGCTCATCCGCCGGTCAGTGAAAAAACAGGTAGGCGACGAAAATCGCCGCCACGACTCCGGCAAAGTCGGCCAGCAGACCCAGACCGATCGCATAACGGGTCTTCTTGATCCCGACCGAACCGAAGTACAGGGCCACGATATAGAACGTGGTATCGGCCGAGCCCTGAAAAATACAGGTCAGGCGGCCGACAAAGGAATCGACGCCATACGTCTTCATGGCATCGATCATCATCGCCTTCGAACCGCTGCCGCTCAGTGGTTTCATCAGCGCAGTCGGCAGGGCGGCGGTGAAATCGGTATTCACGCCGGCATGCGCAAACGCCCAACTGAAACCGTTGACGATAAAATCCATGACGCCGGAATTGCGCAGCACGCTGATTGCCACCAGCATCCCGACCAGGTAGGGAATGATGGTCAGCGAGGTCTGAATGCCGCCTTTGGCACCCTCGATAAACGCGTCATAGACGTTGACCTTCTTGCGCAGCGCGCCGAATATGAAGCCGACGATCACGAGCAGCAGCAAGAGATTGCTGCCGACCTTGGAAAACACTTCGATTTCGGCGCGCGTCATGTAACGGCTCAGATACCAGACGAAAGAGGCGAGAAATAGCGAAATGCCGCCCAGCCAGGCCAGCACGACGCGATTGAACAGGTTGATGCGCTGGCGGATCGCCACGCCGATCAGGCCGACCAGCGCCGCCACATAGGTGGCGATAATGCAGGGAATGAAAATATCGGACGGATCATGGGCGCCGAGTATGGCGCGCTGGGCCATGATCGCCAGCGGTATCAGGGTCAAACCCGACGTATGCAGGACCAGAAACATGATTTGCGCATCGCTGGCCGTTTCCTTGTCCGGATTGAGCGTTTGCAGGCTTTCCATGGCCTTCAGTCCGAACGGCGTGGCGGCGTTATCGAGTCCCAGCAAATTGGCGGAAAAATTCATCACCATGTGACCGGTGGCAGGATGCTCCCTCGGCACATCGGGAAAGATGCGCGAAAAAAATGGGCCGATGATCTTCGCCAGGACGTCGATCGCGCCGGCCTTCTCGCCGATGCGCAAAAGACCGAGCCACAGCGTCATCACGCCGGCCAGCGGCAGCGCGATTTCCATCACCGACATGCGGGCCGATTCGAACGTGCCGTCGACAATGCGCTTGAATACCTCAACGTCGCCCAGGAACAGCCACTGCCCGAGTGCCGCCAGAAAGCCTACCAGGAAAAAAGAACTCCAGAGGTAATTAAGTGCCATAAGCCCGTGAGGTGATGATCATGAAAAGACAAGCCGCCGGCAGCCTGGCCTGGCGCCGGTATTACTGCAGCAGCGATTCCGGCAGCCGATTTTACGCCAAAACGGCGCCGGCGCACGGCGCGGCAGAGAAAATCGCGGCGCCGGATCGGACCGCCCTCAGACGCCGATGCCGCGCGCGACAAGCCAGGTCCGGGCGTGGACCGCAAGCGCCGCCACCTGCATTTCGGCTTGAGAGAACAATTGTTCCATCTGCGCCCGCTGCGGCGACAGGATGGCCTGCTCCAGTGCCAGCGAAATCGGCGCAAAATGCTCGCGATCGGCCGCGCCGAGGCTGCCGCGCATGGCATGCACCATCTGCGCGGCGTCCGTGTAACGGCCCTCGTCGCAGGCGATGCGAGCCTGTTGCAGCGATTGCGGGCCATCCTTGGCAAGACGGGCAATGAAATCGGAGATGCCGCGCCGGTACACCGGATCGTCCGGCAGATAATCGTAGAGATAGTCGAAATTATCCAGGATCGCCATGCCGGCGGCGGCCTCGGCCTCGACGTCCGGCGGGGCGTCAAGAGATGCCAGGTGACGCCGAATGGTGGCGATCATATGCGCCTGATCGAGCGGCTTGGCAATGAAATCGTTCATGCCGGCGGCGCTGCAGGCATCGCGTTCGTCGAGCATGACGCCGGCGCTCATGGCCAGGATCGGCAACTGCAGATGCAGCTCGCCGCGAATGGCGCGCGTCGCCATGAAACCATCCATGACCGGCATTTGCACGTCCATCAACACCATGTGGTAATCGTTCGGGTGCTGCGTCAGATGATCGAGCGCCTGCTTGCCGTTGTCGACCACATGTACGCGGGCACCGACGTTCTCGAGCATGCCTTTGGCAACCATCTGGTTGAGCAGATTGTCCTCCACCAGCAGCAACGAAATGCCGTCAAGGCGGCCATCGGCGGCTGGCGGCGGCGCATCGGCATGCGCTGCCGCCGTCTGCGCCGGCGGTTCGGGCGAAATCGGCAGCGCGGCGCTGTCGGCATATGCGGCCTCGTTGAAGGTGTCGAACAGCGTCGAGGCCGTAATGGGCTTGATCAGGACGGCGCCCGGCTCTGCGGCGAAGGCATTGCGCGCCAATTCCTCCCTGAAGTAGGGATTGACCATCGTAATAAAGCTCGTGCGGCGCTCGCCGGCCAGCGCCCGCAAAGTATCGAACAGCGCAGCCTCTTGCGCGCTCGGCTGCGGCCAGTCGGCCAGCACGGCATCGTAAGGACAGTTGGCGGCGAGCGCCTCGCGCATCAGCTCTAGCGCCGGGCCGGCACTGACGGCGACATCGACCTGCCATTGCCAAGACCGCATGATCAGTGCCAGATAATGGACATTGGTCTGATTGTCGTCGACCAGCAGCACGCGCCGCCGTCCATGTTGCACCAGTACCTCGCCTGCGGCCTGTCGCGCTTCGGGCGGCGCCTGCGCCAGCGTCAAACCGATCAAAAACTGACTGCCGCGCCCCAATTCGCTTTCGACGCTGATCGCGCCATCCATCATCGCCACCAGGCGCTGCGAAATGACCAGGCCCAGGCCGGTGCCGCCAAAGCGCCGCGCGGTCGACTCTTCGGCTTGCGAAAAGGCTGAAAACAGGCGCTGGCGCTGCGCCGCGCTGATGCCGATGCCGGTGTCGCGGACCCGGAAACACAAATCTACCGCCGCCTGCTCGCAGCGCCCGCCGGGGGCCAGTTCGGCAATGAGCGCCACCTCGCCACGTTCGGTAAACTTGACCGCGTTGCCGGCGATATTGAGCAGCACTTGCTGCAGGCGCGGCGCATCGCCAAGCAGCCAGTCGGGGACATTCGGCTCGACGCCGATGACGATTTCCAGATCCTTTTTCGCGCCATTGGCCACCATCAGCGTGGCCAGCGTGCCGAGCACATCGGAGAGCCGAAACGGCGCCACCGAGAGCTCCATGCGGCCAGCCTCGATCTTGGAAAAATCGAGAATGTCGTTGAGAATATCGAGCAGCGATCTGCCGGCGGTCTTGACCATATCGACATATTTGCGCTGGCTCGAAGACAGCGGCGTATTGCCCAGCAGCTGTGCCATGCCGAGCACGGCATTCATCGGCGTGCGGATTTCGTGGCTCATATTGGCCACGAACTCGCTCTTGGCGCGGCTGGCGCGCTCGGCCTGTTCCTTGGCATCCTTCAAGGAGGCCAGCAACTGCTTTTCGCCGGAGATCTCGCGCGCCACGCCAAGCAGGCCCGTCATCTCGCCTTCGGCATTTTCGATCGCGGTTGTCACCATGTGTACCGACAGCCGCGCGCCATTTTTATGGACCATGGTCCATTCGCCCGAGTGACTTTTGCTGCCCTCGATGATGGCCGTGAGGGCGTTGAAATCAATCAGATCATGCGGCCCCGCATGCTTTTGCAGCACGCCGCGACGCGCCAGGTCGTCGGCCTGCAACAACAGCGACGGCGTGCGCTTGCCGACCAGTTCGTCGGCGCGGTAGCCGAGCATGCGTTCGGCGCCGGCGCTGAAAATCCGGATCACGCCGCTGAGGTCGGTGGCAATGATCGAAAATTCGCGGGCGGCGTCGATCACTCCCTGCAATTGCGCACGGGCTTCGAACTGGGCGCTGCGCGCCTGCTTGAGCGGCGTAATGTCGGTGACATAAACATAGATGCCGACGACCTTCTGTTGCCGGACGTCGGGCACGATCGAGGCCACCTCGTGGCGCACCCGGCCATCGGCCAAGGTGATGTCGCATTCGAACTGTTGCGACTGGCCTGCCAGCGCGGCCTCGATAAACGACAGATTGGCGGCAAACGCATCCGCGCCGATGATTTCCCTGAGATGCTTGCCGCGCATTTGTGCGGGCGTGACGCCATACCAGCTCAGATAAGCCGCGTTGCCGAAGCGATTGCACAAATCGCGGTCCCAGTAACTGACCAGCGACGACATGTTGTCGATAATGGTTTGCAGTTCGCGATGCGCATTCTGCTGCTCCAGTTCCAGATGCTTGCGGGCGCTGATGTCGAGCGCGACAGCATAGAATCCGCGCACCCGGCCGCGGCGGTCGATATCGGGAATGTAGCGCGATTCCAGATGCAGCACGCTGCCATCGGCGAGCGGCGTGCTTCTTTCAAACAGCACCGCCTTGCCGGCCAGAGCCGCCTTGACAAAGGGGATGCGCTCGGCATAGTTTTCGCCGAGCAGGGTGGCAAAACTGAGGCCGATGGCCTCCTCGGCGCTGCGCTGCATTTTGGCGGCAAAAGCGTGATTTATAAATTGTAGTTTTTCATCGCTATCGACATAGCCTATGGCCAGCGGCAAATTGTCGGAGATGATGCGAATCCGCCGCTCGCTGTCGAGCAAGGCACCCTCGGCCTGGAAGCTGCGCTTCAGGGCCCGCAGCAAAAGCAGACCGAGGGCCGCCAGCAGCAGCGCTAGTGCCGTCACTGCGCTGACCAGCAAGATCGAGCCAGAACGCCAGTCGGCCAGGATCTCGCTGACAGGCAGCCCGACCACCGCCACCAAAGGATAATGTTCGAGCAAGCGGTAGCTGGTCAGTTTTTCGATATGGTCAAGGACTGTGGCGTGCGTATAGACGCCCGCTGGCGACTGCGGCAGGTATGTCTGAAATAGCTGCGACTGCGCGATGCGGGTGCCGACCACCGCCGGCAGCGCAGGACGGCGGACCAGCACCGTGCTGTCGCGATGCAACAGCAAGATCACGCCCTTGCCGCCGAGATTGTAGCTATCGTAAAAATTCTGAAAATAGTCGAGATCGATCGAGGCCACCACCACGCCGGCAAAGCTGCCGTCGGCGTGATTGAGGCGGCGCGAGATCGGCAATATCCATTTGCCGCTGATCTTGCTGCGGACAATGGCGCCGATATGCGAGCTGCGATCGGCATGCGTGCGATGGTAGTTGAAATATTCGCGCTCGGCGACATTGGGCCGCACATGCTTTTGTTCGAGCGAGTCGATCAGGTTCTCGCCATGGCGGTCGATGACGAAAATGCCGAAAAGCTGCGGCAAGCCGGCCGTCTCCTGGCGCAGATAGCCGCGCAAGCGCCCCAGATAGGCCGTCGACCAGGCCTCTCTTTCCAAATTCCAGACCAGTCCGATCAGCACGGTGTCGGCGCCCTTGATACTCGAATCGGCGTGTTGTGCCAGCGAACGCGTCAAGTCGCCACTGCTCATGGTCGATTCGCGCATTTGCTGCTCGTGCGCGGTCCAGATTTGCCAGCCGCTCAGGCCGAACAGGGACAGACAGACCAGAATGAAAAAACAGATGGCGCCGGCGGTTACCGACAGTTTGGCGCGTTTCGCCTTGTCGGCGATGCTGGGCGGTGGACGCGTCATCGCCACCCCAGATCACACAGCGCGGCAGTCCAGGTCGGGGTCGGGGCCGGCGCCGCAGTGCGGCCACCGGCCGGGCCGCCGGTCAGCAGGCAGGCGCGGACCTCAAAACGCCCGACATCGTGATCGGAAATCGAAGCCGTCTTGCACAGCACTTGGTCGGAGGCAAAAGTTGTCATCTTCTTGGCGGTTGACAGACCCAAGCGACATAGTACGCATTTTTTACGCCAGACTACAATGTATTTATGCAGACAATTTCGGTGTGCCGGCGAAACAACGATTTGCGGCGCAACGGTTTGCCGCGCCGGCAACACTCGGCGCCGCCTCGCGATTTGTGACGGAATCGGGACGGCTGGCGACACAATGACGAGGCGGCGGCGCGGCCTCATGCCGGACAAGAAAACCGCCGCGCCGCCATCCTCGGTGGCGCACGGCCGCGCTCATTTCATGCTTTCTTTATGCAGCACCAGCATCACTTCGAGGCCGCCTTCGCGGCGATTGGCCAGCATCAGCGTGCCGCCGTGCTGCTCGACGATATTGCGGGCAATCGTCAAGCCCAGTCCGGTGCCGCCCGACGCCCGCGAGCGCGAGCCTTCGATCCGGTAAAACGGTTCGAACACCTGCGCCAGCTGATCCTGCGGAATGCCGGGACCATCGTCACAGATGCGGATACGGGCCCCGGTGGCACCGATGCATTCGACCTCGATGCGGGCCCGCAGTCCATATTTGACGGCGTTGTCGATCAAGTTGACCAGGCAACGCCGCAGCGCGATCGGCCGCGCCTTGATCGCCATGCCGGCGCGGCCGTCGAGCGTGACGGCCTGGCCGGCATCGACGGCATCGATACAGACGCTGTCGAGCATGGAGTCGAGATCAAGTGCCTGCATCGTCTCGCTGCTGTCCATCGAGCGCGCCAGATCGAGCCCCTCCTTGACCATCGCCTGCATCGCCGACAAGTCCTGCACCAGCTTGTCGCGCAGTTCGCCATCGCCGACTTTTTCCAGGCGCAGCCGCAGGCGCGTCAGCGGCGTTTGCAAATCGTGGGTAATGGCCGCCAGCATCTGCGTGCGCTGGCCGATGTGCTGGCGAATCCGCGCCTGCATCGAGTTGAAAGCAATCGCCGCTTGCCTGATTTCGGGCACGCCGTGCGGTTCGAGCGGCGGACGGTTGATATCGGCCCCGAGATCCTTGGCCGCCTGCGCCAGCCGTTTGAGCGGCAACATGGTCATGCGCGCCACCAGATACGCCAATAAAATCATGCTGACCAAAAACAGGGCCGTCGACGTGTAATCGAAATGCAGCGCGCGCCAGGCCGACCCGATGTGCGGCGCCAGCACCGACAGGCGGATCAGGTTGCCGTCCTTGAGCGTAACATGCATGCTTTCGCAGGCCGAGCGCCACGGCTCGGCGCTGGCATTGGCATCGGCGCGCCCCTCCACCAGATTTTGCATCAAAGGCGTGCATTCGCTCGGCGCGCGCTGTAGCGCCACCACGCGATAAGAACGGTTCAGGCGTTCGGCCAGCGCCCGGCTCAGTTCGGAATGCATCGGCAGCGGCAAGTCGTCATCCTGCACATCTTCGGCCCGCAAGCCGGGCCGGTTGGCCTTGGCCAGAAAGCCCTTGCGTTCCGCGGCAGGAATCGCGTCAAGGGCGTAAATGAGTTGTTCGGCGCGTTCGATCACGCGCTGGTCGCGCATCAGGTTGATGGCGCGCTGACGCTCGTTGAAGGCCACCCACCAGGTCAGCGATGCCGAAGCGACTACGCCGAACAGCAAAATCAGGAATACGCGTCCCGTCATCGAGCGGAAAAAAGGCGTTTGGCCACTGATGCGGCGAGAAAGACGAAACAGCTTTTTGATGGGATTCATGCGCCTGACCAGGTAGATTCGGTAAAAGCCTATGGTAAAAAACCGATGGCAGAAAGCCGATGACAAATGCCGTATTCTACTAGACCGGCTCCGACAACACCTGTACTGCCAGCACATAACCGCCGTTGCGCACGGTCTTGATGATTTGCGGCGAACGGGCATCGTCGCCGAGCTTTTGGCGCAAACGGCTGATCTGGATATCGATCGAGCGGTCGAACGGGTCGGCATCGCGCTGCTGCGTCATATTCATCAGTTGATCGCGGTTCAAGATGCGATTGGGATGATCGAGGAAGACCCGCAACAGGCGAAATTCGGCGCCCGATAGCATGATCGCAGTGCCGTCCGGGTTGATCAGGTGGCGCGCGGTGAGGTCGAGGCGCCAGCCGGCAAAGCGGATTTCCTGGGCATTTTCGGCCGACGGCGCAGAGGACAGGTTCGACGGCATCGCCTGACTGCGGCGCAGCACGCTGCGAATGCGCGCCAACAATTCGCGCGGCTCGAACGGCTTGGGCAGATAATCGTCGGCGCCCATTTCCAGGCCGAGAATACGGTCCAGCGGCTCGCTGCGGGCAGTCAGCATGATGACCGGCACGCTCGAGATGGCACGCAGTTTGCGGCACAGCGTCAAACCGTCGTCGCCCGGCAAATTCAAGTCGAGCACCAGCAAATCGGGCCGCGCATCGTCAAGCAGCTTCCACATGGCCGCCCCGCTCTCGGCGCCGAACGTGCGAAAACCGTTGATTTCGAGGTAATCGGCCAGCAACGAGCGGATATCGCGATCGTCATCGACTATCAATATTGTAGATGTGGTCTCCATGCTGCAATTATCGCCAAATTGTGACAAAAAATGCGAGGAAGTTGTATCGTTATGTACAGGTGCGCGGCGGCGATACAAATCGATACAAATTGCTACGCTGGCGACACTTGCTCGATACATTTTCAATTCACCATGTGAAGCATGTGCAGCGGTATCCGATTTGCTGTGCAAGTGTAGCAATGCATGTTATCTCAACCCACGCTATTTCGACTGTGGTTTTTGCACTCACTCACCAAGGAATGACCATGAATGTATTTTTTAAAAAAGGCCTGCTCGGACTGAGCGCCTTGATGTTGGCGGGCACCGTGATGGCCGACGAACAAGCGAACCCGGCGCCGATGGAGCACAAAGCCGGCCCTGGCATGCACGCCATGCATCCGATGACGCCAGAGCAGATGAAAGCGCAAATGGCCAAGCATGCCGCGCAGTTGCATGACAAGCTCAAGCTGACGGCGGCCCAGGAACCGGCCTGGAACGCCTTTGTCGCCTCGATGACGCCGCCCGAAGGGCAATGGAAGCCCGGCGACATGAAAGCCAAGCGCGCCGAAATGGCCAAGCTGCCGGCGCCGGAAATGATGGAAAAGCAGGTTGAAATGCTGAAGCAACATCAAGAACGGGCAAGTGCCCGTCTGGCCGCGCTGAAAACATTTTATGCCGTGCTGACACCGGAACAGCAAAAGACATTCGATGCCAACGCCCACCAGTTCCACGACCGTATGCATGCGGCGCTCGGCCGGCATGAGATGAAATAAGATTTTCGGTTTATAGAAGTGCGTTGTAAAAACGCGTAAGGCAACACCTTGAGCAAGACGCGGCCCATGCCGCCGACGGCCGTGCCACCTGTCCGGGGGGCACGGCCGTCTTTTTACAGGACGAGGTAAAGGCCGCGCCCGAGCGCCGCGCTTGACGGCGCCGGCACTGCGTTATTGCGCGCGGCTGAGCGAGGTGAGGAAATGCTCGGCATTCTGGTAGCCGATCACGCGCGCGCCCGGCAATTCCTGGCCGGCGCGATCGAAAAAGATGATGCCGGGCGGGCCGAACAATTTGAAACGCTTGAGCAAGCCCTTGTCGTCGTCGTTATTGGCCGTGACATCGGCTTGCAGCAACACCATCTCATCGAGGCGGGCCTGCACGCGCGCATCGCTGAAAGTGAGCTTTTCCATTTCCTTGCAGGAGACGCACCAGTCGGCATAAAAGTCGAACATCACGACTTTACCGCTGGCCTGGCGCAAGGCCTGCTCGAGCTCGGCATTCGATTTGACGCGCACAAACGTGACATGCGGCGCGCGGCCGGCGTTGCCGCCGCCCAGATGGGCCAGCGGCGCCCACGGATCGCGGCCGCCGGCGGCGATCCCGCTGATCTGCAATACGCCGATCAGCACGCACAGCACGCCGAAAGCCTTGCCGCGCCAGCCAGTCTGCACATCGCGCAGCAAGAACATGCCATAACCGAGCCCCAGCGCGGCCCAGCCGAACATCTGCGCCACCGCCGGCAGCACGGGCGAGACCAGCCACAAAGCCATGGCCAGCATCAGCACGCCGAAAAAGCGCTTGACGCCCTCCATCCAGGCGCCGGCGCGCGGCAGCAGGGAACCGGCCGACAAGCCCACCAGCAGCAGCGGCACGCTCATCCCGATCGCCATCGAAAACAGCGCCGCGCCGCCGATGACGACGTCGCGCGTCTGGCTGATATAGAGCAGCGCGCCGGCCAGCGGCGCCGCCACGCACGGGCCGACGATCAGGGCCGAAATCGCGCCCATCGCGAAGACGCCGAACAATTTACCCGATCTTTGCTTTTCAGAAGCATTCACCAGCTTCGATTGCAGCGAGGATGGTACTTGCAGCTCATACAGGCCAAACATCGATCCCGACAGCAGCGCCATCAGAATGGCAAAGGCGCCGAGCACCCACGGATTTTGCAGCGTCGCCGCCAAGCCTTCGCCGGCCAGTCCGGCCGCCACGCCGAGGGCGGTATAGACCAGGGCCATGCCCAGCGCATAGGTCAGCGACAACAGGAAGGCGCGCGGCCTGCCGACCTGGCTGCCTTCGCCGACGATGATGAAAGACAAGATGGGCACCATCGGCAACACGCATGGCGTCAGCGACAGGCCCAGTCCGAGCAACAGAAACAGCGGCAGAATCGCCAGCAGCCGCCCGCTTTTCAGCGAGGCCTCGATCGCCCCGGCCTCGCTGGCGCCGCCCGCCGGCGCCGTCTCCAGCGCGCCAACAGGTGCGGCGACAGAGGTGGCAGCAGGGGAAACAGCAGTAGCAGGGGGAATAACAGTGGCCGGGGCGGACACGGCGGCGGCCGGCGCCGAGGCAGACGCCGGTCCAGCAATGACGGCGACGCTGGCCGGCAGCAGCCGGCGCGCCGCTGGCGCGGCGGCCGACACCGGTGCGGCCAGCGCCGCGCCGGCTGCCGGCGCTGCCGGCGCTATCTGCGCCGATACCTTCGGCGCCGGCCTGGCCTCGAGCGTCAGCACGGATTCCATCGGCGCATAACACAGCCCCTGATCGGCGCAGCCCTGGCCGGTCGAACTGAGCTGGAAGCTGCCATTGCCATCGACGGGAATCGTCACGGTGACGCTGTTACGGAATGTTTCGACCTCCTTTTGATAGGTCTCGTCAAACTTGATTTTACCGCGCGGAAACACCGGCGCACCGAGCCTGGCACCGCTGGCGGCAAACTTGAAGCGTTCGCGATACATATAATAGCCATCGGCGATCAGATAGGTGACGGCGACGGTCTTGCCATCCACCATTTTGGCCGAGAACTTGAAGGCTTGCGCCGGCTCGAGATATTCGGTCTCGGCCACGGCCGCGTGGTTGGCGCCGAAGGTGGCGACCAGCACGCACAAGGCGAACAGAAACTTGCCGAGTACGTGGAAATTTTTGCTTAACTGCATTTAATGGCCCAATGAATACGCATGAATACGCTGCACATAAAACAAAAGCCAGGCATCGCCTGGCTTTCGATTTTAACGCGAGAACGTTATTTTAGCTTACTCTACCGTTTGAACCGCGGCTTCGTCGGCAACTTCAGGACGGTCCAGCAATTCAACATAAGCCATTGGCGCATTGTCGCCAACGCGGAAACCCATTTTCAGGATGCGCAGATAGCCGCCGTTACGGGTGGCGTAGCGTGGGCCCAGTTCGGCAAACAGTTTTTGCACGATTTCGCGATCGCGCAGGCGATCGAAAGCCAGACGCTTGTTGGCCAGGGTATCGGCCTTGCCCAGTGTCAGGATTGGTTCAACGACGCGGCGCAATTCCTTGGCCTTTGGCAGGGTTGTCTTGATGGCTTCGTGACGCAACAGGGAAACCATCATGTTGCGCAGCATCGCGAGGCGATGGGAAGAAGTACGATTGAGCTTGCGAAGACCGTGACGATGACGCATGGTAAATCCTTTCAGTGAACAAAAATTTTAGATCCAGCTCTTCTATCGAATCGTTTGTATCGATTCGCGGACCGGTAAATAAGTGCGACGGTTAAACAGCAAATACAACAAGGGGAACAGCTACGCCGCCGGACAAGCCGGCGGCGCTTACGACAAAATTACTTTTCCAGGCCGGCAGGCGGCCAGTTTTCGAGCTTCATGCCCAAGGTCAGGCCGCGCGAAGCGAGCACTTCCTTGATTTCGTTGAGCGATTTACGGCCCAGGTTAGGCGTTTTGAGCAATTCGTTTTCGCTGCGTTGAATCAGATCGCCGATGTAGTAGATGTTTTCGGCTTTCAGGCAGTTGGCCGAACGGACCGTCAATTCGAGGTCGTCGACCGGACGCAGCAGCAACGGATCGACTTGCGGTGCGCGCGATGGGGCTTCCAGCGCAGCTTCCGTGCCTTCCAGGGCAGCAAACACGTTCAATTGATCGACCAACACGCGCGCCGACTGGCGAATCGCTTCTTCCGGCGAGATCACGCCGTTGGTTTCGATATTGAGGATCAGCTTGTCGAGGTCGGTGCGTTGTTCGACGCGCGCCGATTCGACGAAATACGATACCCGGCGCACTGGCGAGAACGAAGCGTCCAGGATGATGCGGCCGATGGTCTTGTTGGTGTCTTCGGACAGGCGGCGCACGTTACCAGGAACGTAGCCGCGGCCTTTTTCGACCTTGATCGTCATGTCCAGCTTGCCGCCGGCAGTCAGATGCGCGATCACGTGATCTGGATTGATCAGCTCGACGTCATGCGGCAGATCGATGTCGGAAGCGCGGATGGCGCCTTCGCCTTCTTTTTTCAGGGTCAGGACGACGGAATCACGGTTGTGGACCTTGAAGACCACACCCTTCAGATTCAACAGAATATCGACCACGTCTTCTTGTACGCCATCGAGCGACGAGTATTCATGCACGACACCGGCGATCGTCACTTCGGTTGGCGCATAGCCGACCATCGACGACAGCAATACACGGCGCAAGGCGTTACCCAGCGTGTGGCCGTAGCCGCGCTCGAATGGCTCCATCACGACTTTTGCGTGACTGGCGCCGAGGGCTTCAACATCGATAATACGGGGTTTCAACAGACTGTTTTGCATCTTATGTCCTTTTCAATACCCTCGGCTCGTTACACCGATAAGGCTGATGGATGATCAATAAAGCGAACTGATTTGGCCAGGCAATCACGCCGGCGGATAAAACGAAAACGCCCGCACGACCAGAAGCCGTGCAGGCGGATACTGCAATATTAACGGGAATACAATTCGACGATCAGCGATTCATTGACGTCCATCGCGATTTCGCTGCGATCTGGAATCGATTTGAATGTGCCTTCCATCTTCTTGGCATCAACCGAAACCCAGCTTGCCATGCCGACTTGTTCTGCCAGCGACAGCGCTTCGACGATACGCACTTGCTTCTTCGATTTTTCACGGACGGCGATGATGTCGCCAACCTTGACTTGGTAAGAAGCGATGTTGACCACGATGCCGTTGACGGTGAATGCCTTGTGGCTGACCAGCTGACGCGCTTCAGCGCGGGTCGAACCGAAGCCCATGCGGTAGCAGACATTGTCCAGACGCGTTTCGAGCAACTTCAACAGCGTTTCGCCGGTGTTGCCCTTGCGACGGTCGGCTTCAGCGAAATAACGACGGAACTGACGTTCCAGGATGCCGTACATACGTTTGACCTTTTGCTTTTCGCGCAATTGGTTGCCGTAGTCGGAGGTACGGGCACCGGATTTGACACCGTGCTGACCTGGTTTGACGTCGAGCTTGCACTTCGAGTCCAGCGAGCGGCGGGCGCTCTTCAAGAACAGGTCAGTGCCTTCACGGCGGGAAAGTTTTGCCTTTGGTCCAATATAACGTGCCACGATAATTCCTTTTAAGTATATAACGCCCCAGTCGCATGACTAGACGTATAGTCCGCTCTGCGTACAAGCGAACGGTGGGCTTAAGAACAAAAACCCGCCAAAAATGCGATGGCGGGCTCTACAACCAACAATTAGCCGAAGATTATAACCAATTTAGCCAATGTCGTGTGAAAACACGCCATTTACTTGACATGAGTCAGAAATCTAGCGGGATCTTTCCTCTTTCCATGACGGAAAGAGGAAATCGGTGCCACGCATGGCTCCCGCGCAGCAGATTGTCTTAGATACGACGACGCTTAGGAGGACGGCAACCGTTGTGCGGAACTGGTGTCACGTCTTGAATCTCGGTGATCTTGATGCCGAGGTTGTTCAAGGCACGAACAGCCGATTCGCGACCAGGACCTGGGCCCTTGATACGCACTTCGAGGTTCTTGACGCCGCATTCGATCGCCACTTTACCAGCAGCTTCTGCAGCAACCTGCGCTGCAAACGGAGTCGATTTACGGGAGCCCTTGAAACCAGCGCCACCCGATGTCGCCCATGACAAGGCATTGCCTTGGCGATCGGTAATCGTAATGATGGTGTTGTTAAAGGACGCATGCACGTGTGCAATGCCTTCGGCAACATTCTTTTTAACTTTTTTACGCACACGTGCTGCTGCGGCGCTGTTTTGGGCTTTTGCCATAATCTTTATCCTAAAATCCGACGACTAATCAAATGCGCGAGTGTGCGCATTTGGATTATTTCTTCAGCGATTGCGCTGCCTTACGCGGGCCCTTGCGAGTCCGTGCATTAGTGCGGGTGCGTTGACCACGGCAAGGCAGACCCTTGCGGTGACGCATGCCCCGGTAGCAACCCAAATCCATCAGACGCTTGATGTTCATCGACACTTCACGACGCAAGTCGCCTTCGACGACGAACTTACCGATCTCGTCGCGCAGCTTTTCGAGCTCGTTGTCATCAAGATCTTTGATCTTTTTGGTTGTAGGAACACCGGTTGTGTCGCAAATTGCTTGCGCACGAGGGCGGCCAACACCGTAAATTGCGGTCAAACCGATAACGGTGTGTTGATGATTTGGGATATTAACCCCTGCGATACGTGCCATTCGTTATTCCTCGATCAATAACGTTAATTAACCTTGGCGCTGTTTATGGCGCGGCTCGATACAAATGACTCGAACTACGCCTTTGCGCTTGATGATCTTGCAATTGCGGCAAATCCGCTTGACTGATGCGAGAACTTTCATTGTTGCCCTCTTTCTTACGTTTTTTGGTGGTGCGCTTTGCAGCGTTTCTACTTAGTACGGAACACGATTCGTGCCCGGCTCAAATCATAAGGTGTCAATTCCACGGTCACTTTATCGCCCGGCAGAATCCGAATATAGTTCATTCGCATTTTGCCGGAAATGTGACCGAGGACAACGTGCCCATTTTCCAACTTGACTCTAAATGTTGCATTCGGAAGATTCTCAAGAATCTCGCCCTGCATCTGAATTACGTCGTCTTTTGCCATTCGTCTATTCGTTATCCTGGGCGCTTATCGCGTCGGACTTCCGCCCTTGAAATTTGATTTACGAAGCAGCGAATCATACTGCTGCGACATCACGTAGTTCTGTACTTGCGCCATAAAGTCCATCGTTACCACCACAATAATGAGCAACGACGTCCCACCGAAGTAAAACGGCACCTTCCAACGAGCTATCAAAAATTCAGGCAACAAACAGACCAGGGTAATGTAGACGCCGCCAGCGAGGGTCAAACGCATCAAAATCCGGTCTATATATCGAGCAGTCTGGTCGCCCGGACGAATGCCCGGAATGAACGCACCACTCTTCTTCAAATTATCCGCAGTTTCCTTGCTGTTAAACACCAGCGCGGTATAAAAGAAGCAGAAAAACATAATCGCTATTGCGTACAGCAGAGCATGAATCGGTTCGCCAGGTCCGAGGGACCCTGCAAGATCCTTCAGGAAACGAATCGCCGGATTATTGACGTCGCCACCTGCCGTGAACCATTGCGTGATCGTTGCCGGGAACAAAATAATCGACGAGGCAAAGATCGGCGGAATCACACCAGCCATATTCAGCTTCAGCGGCAAATGACTGCTTTGCCCACCGTAGACTTTATTACCAACCTGACGCTTGGCGTAGTTGACCAGAATCTTGCGCTGGCCACGTTCGACAAACACCACAAAATACGTGACGAAGGCCGCAATGATGCAGATGACGATCGCGATAATCGGGTGCATCGCACCGGTATTGACCAGCTGAACCATGCCGCCCAGTGCATTGGGCAAACCAGCTGCGATACCGGCAAAAATGATGATCGAAATACCGTTACCAAGACCACGCTCGGTAATTTGCTCGCCCAACCACATCAAGAACATCGTCCCGGTCAACAGCGTCACGACCGTCGTCAGACGGAACGCCATGCCCGGGTCAAGTACCAGACCCTGTTGCGACTCCAGTGTCGCAGCGATGGCAAAGCCCTGCACCATCGCCAGCACCACCGTGCCATAACGCGTATATTGCGTGATCTTGCGCCGTCCGGATTCGCCTTCTTTTTTCAGCGCTTCCATCTGTGGCGACACGATCGACATCAGTTGCATGATGATCGATGCCGAAATATACGGCATGATGCCCAGTGCAAAGACGGTGAAACGCGATAAGGCGCCGCCGGAAAACATATTGAACATCCCCAGGATACCGCCCTGGTTTCTGTTAAATAACTGAGCCAATTGCGTCGGATCGATCCCTGGAACAGGAATATGTGCGCCAATCCGATACACTACCAGTGCGCCGAGTAAAAACCACAGGCGACCCCATGGGAATCCCGCGGCAGCACCTTTCGCCAACTGTGAACTAGTTGCCAATTTGTGCTCCGATCAAACTTGCTTTAAGCAATCGAACCGCCAACGGCTTCAATTGCCGCTTTTGCACCCTTGGAGGCGGTCAAACCGGTCAATGTGACTTTTTTGGTCAATTCGCCGGACAAAATCACACGTACATCGCGGGCCAGCACGCCGATAACGCCAGCTTGCTTCAAGACCAGGATGTCGATGTCGGTTACAGCCAGTTTTTCCAGGTCGGACAAACGGACTTCTGCCTTGAATGTTGCGTGCGGGGATTTGAAACCACGCTTTGGCAGACGCCGTTGCAAAGGCATTTGACCGCCTTCGAAACCGACCTTATGGAAACCGCCCGAACGCGATTTTTGACCCTTGTGACCACGGCCGGCAGTTTTACCGATGCCAGAGCCGATACCGCGACCGACGCGACGCTTTGCGTGCTTGGCGCCATCTGCAGGTTGAATAGTGTTCAATTCCATCATTTGCTCCGTTCGCAAGCGCAAGGCTTACGCAACAACTTTAACGAGATACGATACTTTATTGATCATGCCGCGTACCGATGGTGTGTCTTGCAATTCGGAAACCGAATTGACACGACGCAGACCGAGACCGCGAACAGTCGCACGATGGGATTCGCGCGTACCGATCAAGCCTTTGACTAATTGCACTTTGACTGTTTTTGTCATGTCGTTCGCCTTAACCGAGAATGTCTTCAACCGATTTGCCGCGCTTGGCTGCAATTTCGGATGGGGTGCTCATCTTCGACAAACCGTCCAGTGTCGCACGCACCATGTTGTACGGGTTGCTCGAACCGGTCGATTTCGCGACCACGTCGGTAACACCGAGTACTTCAAAAATAGCGCGCATCGCACCGCCGGCAATGACGCCGGTACCTGGCTTGGCAGGATTCATCAGCACCTTGGAGGCGCCGTGACGGCCGGTCACCGTGTGTTGCAAAGTACCGTCTTTCAACGACACTTTCATCAAATTGCGACGCGCTTCTTCCATCGCCTTTTGCACTGCCACTGGCACTTCTTTCGACTTGCCCTTGCCCATGCCGATGCGACCATCTCCATCGCCGACCACGGTCAACGCCGCAAAGCCCATGATACGACCACCCTTAACCACTTTGGTTACGCGGTTGATCGCGATCATCTTCTCGCGCATGCCATCATCGGGCTTGTCGCTTTGCATTTTCGCTTGCATTTTTGCCATGACGATTCTTCCTTAGAACTTCAGACCGGCTTCACGCGCGGCTTCCGCCAGCGCCTTCACACGACCGTGGTAACGGAAACCGGAGCGATCGAACGCAACTTCGGTAATCCCTGCTTTCAGTGCTTTTTCAGCAACGCGCTTGCCGACCAGTGCGGCAGCGGCAGCGTTACCACCCTTGCCGGACTTGCCTGCCAATTCGGTGCGAACATCGACTTCGAGCGTCGAAGCCGAAACCAGAACCTTTGCATCCGGGCTGATCAAGCTAGCGTAGATGTGCAAATTGGTACGGTGCACCGACAAGCGGTTGACCTTCAATTCTGCGATTTTGGCACGGGTTTGACGTCCGCGGCGCAGCCGTGATTGTTTCTTATCCATCATCAGCCCCTAATTACTTCTTCTTAGTTTCTTTAAGCTTAACCACTTCGTCCGCATAACGGACACCCTTGCCCTTGTAAGGCTCAGGACTGCGGTAAGCACGAACTTCGGCGGCAACCTGACCAACTTGTTGCTTATCGATACCCTTGATCAGGATTTCGGTTTGCGTTGGTGTCGCACACGTAACGCCGGCTGGCATTGCGTGAATCACTGGATGAGAAAAACCCAGCGACAGGTTGAGCTTGTCGCCCTGAGCCTGAGCGCGATACCCCACGCCGACCAGAGTCAGTTTGCGTTCAAAACCCTTGGTTACGCCGGTGACCATGTTGTTGACCAGGGCGCGCAGCGTGCCGGACATCGCATTGGCTTCGCGGCTGTCGTCGGCAACGTCGAAACTCAGCGTGCCGTCCTTGTTTTCCACCTTGACCAGGCCGGTAAGCGGCTGGGAAAGCGAGCCCAATGGGCCTTTTACTGTAATCGCTGCTGCAGTGATCGTCGCTTGCGCGTCGGCTGGCAGTGCGATTGGCATTTTAGCTACTCGAGACATCGTTCGCTCCTTAAGCCACGTAGCAAATAACTTCGCCACCGACACCGGTCGCGCGCGCTTTGCGGTCTGTCATGACGCCCTTTGGTGTCGATACAATCGCCACACCGAGGCCATTCATCACATTCGGGATCTCATCTTTGCCTTTGTAGACACGCAAGCCCGGACGGGATACGCGCTCTAAACGCTCAATGACGGGACGGCCGACATAATATTTCAAACCGATCTTCAGTTCCGGCTTACCGTCAGCGACAGTAACTGCGAAATCTTCAATATAACCCTCGTCCTTGAGGACGCTTGCAATCGCAACTTTGACTTTGGACGACGGCATCAACACGGTCGACTTCTGTACAACTTGTGCATTACGTATGCGGGTCAGCATATCGGCGATAGGATCGCTCATACTCATTGCATATTCTCCTATTACCAGCTGGCTTTTGTCATTCCGGGAATTTCGCCGCGCATGGCAAATTCACGGAGCTTGATACGACCCAAACCGAATTTACGGAAAGTGCCGCGAGGACGACCTGTGATCGCGCAACGATTGCGCTGACGAGTCGGGTTTGCATTGCGCGGAAGCGCCTGCAATTTCAGACGAGCTTCGTAGCGCTCCTCTTCAGTTTTCGACTGGTCATCCACGATGGCCTTTAACTCGGCGCGCTTGCCGGCGAATTTCTTCACCAGGTCTGCACGCTTTTGTTCACGATTAATAAGTGCCAATTTTGCCATGACGATCTCAGTTTCTGAACGGGAATTTAAAGGCCGCGAGGAGTGCTTTCGCTTCATCGTCGGTCTTGGCGGTCGTCGTGATGCTGATATTCAAACCACGCAACACGTCAATCTTGTCGTACTCGATTTCGGGGAAAATGATCTGCTCTTTCACACCGATGTTGTAGTTGCCGCGACCGTCGAATGCACGACCGGACACACCACGGAAATCGCGCACACGCGGCAGAGCCACAGTAATGAAGCGATCTAAAAATTCGTACATGCGAGCGCCACGCAGCGTGACCATGCAACCAATCGGATAGCCTTCACGGATTTTAAAACCCGCAATCGCCTTACGCGCCTTGGTCACAACCGGCTTTTGACCTGCAATCTTGGTCATATCGCCGACAGCATGCTCGATGATTTTCTTGTCAGCGATTGCTTCGGACAAACCCATGTTCAGGGTGATCTTGAGCAAACGTGGCACTTCCATCGACGATTTGTAACCGAACTTGCCGGTCAAATCGCCAACGATCTTTTCTTTATAGAATTCCTGGAGACGGGCCATGATTCTTAAACCTTAACGACTTCGCCGCTGGACTTGTAGACACGGACTTTCTTGCCGTCAACGTCTTTAAACCCAACACGATCTGCCTTGCCAGTAGCGGCATTGAACAACGCCACATTTGACACATGAATCGGCATCGACTTATCCACGATGCCACCAGTAACGCCAGTCATTGGATTTGGCTTCGTCGCTTTTTTTGCGACATTGATACCATCAATCACAACATGCTCTGCATCGACACGGCGCGCAACGATACCGCGCTTGCCCTTATCTTTGCCAGCCAACACAATGACTTCGTCGCTTTTCTTAATCTTATCCATAACGACCCCTTACAGTACTTCAGGCGCAAGCGACACGATTTTCATGAACTTTTCAGTACGCAATTCGCGCGTGACTGGCCCAAAAATACGTGTGCCAATAGGTTCGAGCTTGGCGTTAAGCAAAACCGCTGCATTGCCGTCGAACTTGACCAGGGAACCATCTTGACGACGAACACCCTTAGCTGTACGCACGACCACAGCATTATAAATTTCGCCTTTTTTGACGCGGCCACGTGGCGCAGCAACCTTGACGGCCACCTTGATCACATCGCCAATGCCAGCATAACGGCGCTTGGAACCACCCAACACCTTGATGCACATTACTTCTTTGGCACCAGTGTTGTCGGCTACTTCGAGCCGGCTTTCAGTTTGAATCATAATATTCTCTTTCCCAACTTAAGCCGAAGAATCCGCACAATGCGGGCCTGCGGTCAGTCTTGGTCCCGCCAGCCACCCACCTAGAAAACGGTGCGATTGCTGATTGGGTGGATGACTTCCAAAACCACTTTGTTTAAGACCAGACCGCCGCCCGCAGCAAATTGATATTGCTATTGGCACGAAACGTTTGCGGCAACACTTGAACGAAGCCCAGCATTATTACACAATAAAGCTGGGCTTGCAACAAATATTTAGACTACTTGCGCAGCTTGCACAACGCGCGTCACAGTCCAAGCCTTTGTCTTCGAGATCGGACGACCTTCCTGGATCTCGACCGTATCACCGGCCTTGACTTGGTTGGTTTCGTCATGCGCGTGATACTTGTTCGAACGCATGATGATCTTGCCGTACAAAGGATGTTTGACGTGGCGCTCGATCAGTACGGTTACGGTCTTGTCCATTTTGTCGGAGACCACCTTACCGATCAATGTGCGCTTGAGCGACTTTTTCACTTGATCGTTCATTATTTGGCGTCCTTCTGAATCATGACCGTTTTTACCCGTGCGATATCGCGGCGCACCTTCTTGAGCTGCGAAGTATTATTCAGTTGCTGCGTAGCGATTTGCATGCGCAGGCCGAATTGAGCCTTCAACAGGTCGTTCAGCTCTTTTTCGAGAGCTGGCTGGTCTTTGCCGCGGAGTTCTGTTGCTTTCATATACAACTCCTATTATTGGCCGATTTGACGTACAACAAACGTCGTCAACAACGGCAGTTTAGCGGCGGCCAAGCGGAAAGCTTCCCGCGCCAGCGCCTCATCGACACCATCCATTTCGTACAGCATCTTGCCTGGTTGAATTTCGGCGACGTAATATTCAGGATTACCCTTACCATTACCCATACGAACTTCAGCCGGCTTGTTCGAAATTGGCTTGTCCGGAAAAATGCGGATCCAGATCCGGCCACCGCGCTTGATGTGACGCGTCATGGCGCGACGTGCCGCTTCAATTTGGCGCGCCGTGATACGACCGCGGCCAACTGCCTTCAAACCGAATTCGCCGAACGACACAGCCGTGCCGCGCGAGTGCGAAATACCGGTGTTGCGGCCTTTTTGCTCTTTACGATATTTTCTACGTGCTGGTTGCAGCATGATTATTCTCCTGCCTTCTCAGCCGGTGCCGCTGCATCTGCCTTCTTGGCGCGAACTACGCGCTGTGGTGCAGTACCTGGCGCCGCTGGTGCAGCTGTTGGTGTTTGACCTTCAGGACGCTTGGCACGTGGACGGCTGGCTGGTTTGCCATCGTCGCGACGTGGGCCGCGGCCCTTCTTTTCATCAGCAGGGGTTTCGATAACCGGTGCATCGCCATTGGCCAGACGGTCGCCTTTGTAGACCCATACCTTGACACCGATGATGCCGTAGGTGGTCGAAGCTTCGCTGGTACCGTAGTCGATATCGGCGCGCAGCGTATGCAGAGGCACGCGGCCTTCACGATACCATTCTGTACGGGCGATTTCGATGCCGTTCAAGCGACCCGACGACATGATCTTGATACCGAGCGCACCGAGACGCATCGCGTTTTGCATCGCGCGCTTCATGGCGCGACGGAACATGATACGTTTTTCAAGCTGCTGAGCGATCGAATCGGCGATCAGTTGCGAATCGATTTCAGGCTTGCGGATTTCTTCGATATTGACATGCACCGGCACGCCCATGATCTTGGTCAGCGACGACTTCAGCACTTCGATGTCTTCGCCTTTTTTACCGATGACCACGCCTGGGCGCGAGCTGTAGATCGTGAAACGCGCGTTCTTGGCTGGACGCTCGATAACGATGCGGCCGACGGAGGCGTTCTTCAGTTTCTTTTTCAGGTAAGCGCGTGCTTTCAGATCTTCATTGAGCATCTGGGCAAAGTTGCCATTGCCAGCGTACCAACGTGAAGCCCAATTGCGTGTAACCGAAAGACGGAAACCGGTTGGATGTATCTTCTGTCCCATCGTGACTCCTTAGTTGCCGACAGTCACGTAAATGTGACAGGATTGTTTAGAGATACGATCACCCCGACCTTTGGCGCGTGCAGTGAAGCGCTTCAGGATAGGACCCTTTTCGACGTAGATCGTCGTTACTTTCAGCTCGTCGATGTCGGCGCCATCATTGTGCTCGGCGTTCGCAATAGCGGACTCGAGCACGCGCTTGATGATCGCAGCACCTTTCTTGGGGCTGAATTGCAAGATGTTGAGTGCGGCATCAACCTTCTTGCCGCGAATCAGATCGGCAACCAGACGGCCTTTTTGGTCCGACAGTCGCACACCTTTGAGGATAGCTTTGGTTTCCATTATTTCTTCGCCTTCTTGTCAGCGGCATGGCCTTTGAACGTACGGGTCAGCGCGAATTCACCAAGCTTATGGCCTACCATATTCTCGGAAACGTAGACCGGCACATGCATCTTGCCGTTATGGACCGCAATCGTCAGGCCGATGAAGTCAGGCATGATGGTCGAACGGCGGGACCATGTCTTAATTGGCTTTTTGTCTTTGGTCGCTTGCGCGGCTTCGACTTTTTTCACCAGGTGGGCGTCACAGAACGGCCCTTTTTTTAATGAACGTGTCATGTGCTACCCCTTATTTCTTGCCGCGGCGCGAGACGATCATAGAAGTCGTGCGCTTGTTGCGACGCGTCTTCTTACCCTTGGTCTGTTGACCCCACGGCGAAACTGGATGACGACCAGCTGCTGTTTTACCTTCACCACCACCATGCGGGTGATCGACCGGATTCATGACCACACCGCGAACGGTAGGACGAACACCGCGCCAGCGCATCGCGCCAGCCTTACCGATCTTGCGCAGGTTGTGCTCGCCGTTACCGACTTCACCAACCGTGGCGCGGCACTCGATGTGCACGCGGCGTACTTCGCCGGAGCGCAGACGCACTTGAGCGTAAGTACCATCACGTGCCATCAGCACTACACCAGCACCGGCGGTACGGGCCATTTGCGCGCCCTTACCTGGCAGCATTTCGACGCAATGCATCGTGGTGCCGACTGGAATGTTGCGAATTGGCAGGCAGTTACCGGCCTTGATCGGTGCATGCGAACCGTTCATGACGGCGTCGCCTACAGCCATACCCTTGGTCGCGATGATGTATTGACGCTCACCATCTGCGTACAACACCAGGGCGATGTTGGCGGTACGGTTTGGATCGTATTCGATCCGTTCGACCTTGGCTGGAATACCATCCTTGGTACGCTTGAAGTCGATCAAACGGTAGTGTTGCTTATGACCGCCACCGATATGACGGGTGGTGATGTGACCGTTGTTGTTGCGACCGGCTGTCTTCGATTTCTTTTCAACCAGGGCTGCAAATGGCCGACCCTTGTACAGGTCGTCATTGACAACCTTGACCATGCCACGACGGCCTGGTGAGGTTGGTTTGACTTTAACGAGTGCCATTATTTAGCCTCCTCGGAGAAGTTGATTTCCTGGCCAGGCTTCAAGCACACAAACGCGCGGCGTGTGTGATTGCGACGGCCATTGAATTTGCCTGTGCGTTTTTGCTTACCCATGCGGTTCGCAACCTGGACAGATTCGACTTCAACCTTGAACAGCATTTCTACTGCCGCCTTGATTTCCAGCTTGGTCGCGTCTTGCATGACGCGAAACACCACTTGTTCATTCTTTTCAGCAACCATGGTTGCCTTTTCAGAAATCACAGGGGCCAGCAACACCTTCATCAAGCGCTCTTCGCTATGCTTAATCGTGTTCATGCCAACATCTCCTCAATCTTGACCAACGCCTCTTTGGTGATCAGTACTTTTTTGTAGAACACCAGGGACATCGGGTCAGCGTGACGCGGCTCAACTACCAGAACATTCGGCAGGTTACGCGAAGCTAACAACACATTTTCTTCGACGTTATCAGCAATCACCAACACGGATTCAAGACCCATGTCTTTCAGCTTTTGCGACAAAAGCTTGGTCTTTGGCGCTTCGAGCGTCAGGTTTTCGATGACCATCAAACGGCCTTCGCGCGCCAACTGCGACAGAATCGAGCAGATACCGGCGCGATACATCTTCTTGTTGACTTTGTGCGAGAAATTTTCATCAGGCGAGTTCGGGAAAATCCGACCACCGCCACGCCACAGAGGCGACGACGACATACCGGCACGAGCGCGGCCCGTACCTTTTTGACGCCAAGGCTTTTTGGTCGTGTGATGAACTTCTTCACGGTCTTTTTGCTTGCGGTTACCGCCGCGTGCATTGGCTTGATAGGCAATGACGACTTGGTGGATCAAGGCTTCGTTGTAGTCGCGACCAAAAATGGTGTCTGGCGCAGCTACGTTCGAGGCGGATTGTCCTTGCGCATTAAGGAGCTTGAGTTCCATTGCTTAGGCTCCTTTTTTAGCTGAAATTTTAATGGCGGGCTGAACTACTACACGGCCATTTTTCGCACCCGGCACTGCACCCTTAACGAGCAGCAATTGACGCTCAGCGTCGATGCGGGCGATTTCGAGATTTTGCATTGTGCGGGTTACATCACCGAGGTGACCGGTCATGCGCTTACCAGGGAAAACACGACCTGGATCTTGCGCCATACCGATGGAACCTGGGACATTGTGCGAACGCGAGTTACCGTGCGTTGCGCGGCCCGAACCGAAGTGGTAACGCTTGATAACGCCAGCGTAACCCTTACCGATCGTAACGCCTTGAACGTCGATCTTTTGACCCACTTCAAACAAGGAAGCAGCGATAACATCGCCAGCCTTGAGTTCGGCAGCCTTGGAGGCGTCAACACGGAATTCTTTGAGGGCGGTCCCGGCTTCGACACCTGCTTTAGCGTGATGGCCAGCAACAGCCTTATTCACGCGCGAGGCACGACGGGAACCAAATGCAACCTGAACAGCGGAGTAACCGTCTGTTTCAGGGGTCTTAATTTGCGCAACACGATTGTTCGACACGTCCAGCACTGTGACAGGAATCGAATCCCCATCATCAGTAAAGATGCGCATCATACCAACCTTGCGACCGAGAAGGCCTAGGCTCATTTTTTCTCCATTCCCACCTGCGATTGGGCGGGGCTGATGTTTATAAAACTTAATAACCATGAATTCATCCAAGACGAATTCATAGCGAAGTCGGCTAGTATAACGGATGAAAACACTTGACGCAACAAGTAAATGCGAGGTATGTCGAGCTTGCGGCACACTGTTGCTTTTGCACTGTTGCAATCAAGAAATCATTCATCGGCCAATACGCACAAATGGCGCATAAATGACAAAAGGGCCGGATAACCGGCCCTTTCTGTCGAGCTGACGGGATGCCCGTCAGCGGTATTGCTATTATTGCAGCTTGATTTCGACGTCTACGCCAGCTGGCAAGTCGAGCTTCATCAGCGCATCAACTGTCTTGTCGGTAGGATCGACGATGTCCATCAAACGTTGGTGCGTACGGATCTCGAATTGGTCGCGCGAGGTCTTGTTGACGTGTGGCGAACGCAAAACGTCGAAACGTTGAATACGTGTAGGCAGTGGTACCGGACCCTTGACCACGGCGCCGGTGCGCTTGGCTGTGTCGACGATTTCCAGTGCGGATTGATCGATCAGCTTGTAGTCGAATGCCTTCAGGCGGATACGGATTTTTTGGTTTGGTGCGGACATGATTTTCCTTAAAAGAACGAGCCGCGGTCAGTAAAACCGCGGCAATGGGGTGCGGACTGCTTGCGCAGCCCGCTATTTTACAAGATTTTCTGCTTAGTCAGCAAGAATCTTGGCAACCACGCCGGCGCCGACAGTACGGCCACCTTCGCGAATCGCAAAACGCAGACCTTCTTCCATCGCGATCGGATTGAT